>DFGI01000013.1 GCA_002371705.1 Bacteroidales bacterium UBA3754 | reverse complement strand
ATCAACGGACAGAAGATGGGCAAGTCATACAACAATTTCATCACGCTCGATGAGTTCTTCAACGGAACGCACGAGAAATTGGAACGCGCCTATTCGCCGATGACCATCCGTTTCTTCATTTTACAGGCACATTACCGTAGCACCGTTGATTTCAGTAATGACGCGTTGCAAGCTGCAGAAAAAGGTTTCGCCCGTTTGGTTGACGCATACAACCGTTTGCAGAAAATTACGCCAAGTGCCACGTCAACCGTTGATGTGAAATGTCTTCGCGAACGTTGCGAAGAAGCAATGTGCGACGATTTAAACACGCCTATTGTGATTTCAAACTTGTTTGATGCGACCAAGGCAATTAATTCCGTAACCGACGGCAAGGCAACTATTTCAAAAGAAGATTTGGACGAATTAAAACAAACGTTTGACGTGTTTGTGAAGGATATTCTCGGTCTTCGTGTGGAAGAAAGCAATAATTCGCAGGACAAGGCCTACAAAGGTGCTGTTGACTTACTTTTGGAAATCCGCAAGCAAGCCAAAGCAAACAAAGACTGGGCTACAAGCGATAAAATCCGTGACGAATTGGCGAATCTCGGATTTTCGGTGAAAGATACAAAAGACGGATTTGAGTGGAGTTTGTAAAAAAAGGAATAAAGCAGTATGCTAATTCAATTTATTCACTACCTTTGTAAAGGTCTAATATTCGAATGTCGGAGCGAAGGCTCCTTATCAAAATAGCAAGGTATGGAAAATTATTTCATTGAAGGTACAGAAGACACCCCGCAGATTGAATTTAATGCCGAATCAAGCGTTTTCACCATTTCGGGACGCTCGTTACCAGAAAATGCGATAGATTTTTATGCTCCAATTTTAGATTGGGTTGACAAAACCCTTAATGAAACTGAGCGCCATACATTTACGTTTGAGATTAAAATTGAATATTTTAACACGTCATCGTCGAAACAGTTGGCAAAATTCTTCCTCACAATTGAGAAATATGTTGAAAAACACGACATTGCCGTGAACTGGTTCTACGAAAAAGAAGACTTGGATATGTTGATGTCGGGCAATCAATACTCAAAATTCCTGAAACTCAAATTCACATTCATAGAATATTAATCCAATGTTGAACTACATCATTTGGAACGTTGACCCTGAAATTTTCAGCGGATTCCACATACGTTGGTATGGGTTGTTTTTCGCTATAGGTTTTTTCTTGTCATACATTTGTTTGAAAAAAATATTTGTCCGAGAAAATCTTACGACAAACGATGCTGATAATCTTACGTTTACAACTTTTTTTCTCCTTTTAATTGGGTTACGGTTGGGACATTGTTTGTTCTACGAACCAGATGTGTATTTTGGTCCATATTTGAAGTTGTTCCAGTCGGATTGCACGTTTGTTTCAAGTGCCGCCGAAGCTGTTTCAGCATCGGGTTGTACGGTCACATGGCATGACTTGGCTCGTTGGCTAATGGTTTGGGAAGGTGGACTGGCAAGCCACGGTGGCGCAATTGGTTTGGTGTGTGCGTTTATTTGGTTTTCAAGGAAATCAGGGAAATCGTTTATGTGGGTTATGTCGCGTGCGGCGGTTGTGATTCCGTTCACGGCCTTTTTTGTCAGAATGGGAAACCTTATGAATTCTGAAATTTATGGCGTAGCCACAGCACTTCCCTGGGGTTTTGTATTTGTTCGCGATGCAACTATTACCACTACTGCGGCTGATTTGTCAAATATTATGGCACAGGCTGGTTTGGTTGCCGCAGATTCTGTTAACTCGTTGCAGGCATTTTTGTCGAATTGTCTGCCTGCAGGCGATGTCTCGTTTGAAAGTTTGAAAGATATTTTGTTGAAATATCATTTTTTGCATCCTCATCAGGAAACAGCGTTTGTTGACGCATGTGTGCAATCTGGACTGCTTACAACAAACCATCCGACACAAATCTACGAAGCCCTTACTTACCTTGCCACGGGAGGAATTCTTGTAGCATATTACCAACTTCGGGCTAAGCATAATAAACTGATTTCGGATTATGTAATTTCGGCAATCGCATTCTTTATGTTTTTTGGAACGCGTTTCTTTGTTGAGTTTATTAAAAACAATCAAGTTGATTTCGAGGAAAACATGACACTCGATATGGGACAGTGGTTGAGCCTTCCGTTTATTCTCTGCGGTTTCATCTGTGTCGGATTTGCTATCCGCGAAAGTCGTAAAGCAAAACAAGCATAACTATGAATTTGCTTTCCATAGTATGGAACGTGTCGCCAATTATTCATCAATTTAGTGCCACGTATGGAATCCGTTGGTATGGAATCTGTTTCGCAATTGCTTTTGTTTCTGCATATTATGTAGCATATTTTATTCTCCGGAAGGAGAATTTTGCTGAGTCAACAATCAATAAAATTGCCATTGTAGCTCTTTTGGGAGGCGTTATTGGAGCTCGGTTGGGACATTGTTTGTTTTACGAACCATCATATTATCTCAGCAATCCAATAAAATTTTTGCATATATGGGAAGGTGGAATGGCGAGCCATGGTGGTGCCATAGGTATTATGTTAGGAATTTTGTTTCTTGTTCGTCCTGAACTACCATATCGGACTATTTTAGCTCGAATTTTGATAGTCACACCGCTTGCGGGCGTGTTTTTCCGTTTGGGCAACCTAATGAATTCCGAAATTTATGGAACCGTTACCGATATGCCGTGGGGATTCATTTTTGTGCAAAGCCACGATGTGCTTGTTGGAGTGGAACAAGCTGTGCCACGCCATCCAACGCAGATTTATGAAATGATATGCTATGGCTTGCTGTTTGTGGTGTATATGTGGTATTGTCTAAAAATGATTCGGCAAAAGTCCCCGTTTTCTGACCATTTTATAATTGGAATGTTTGGTGTGTGGGTTTTTGGCGGACGATTTTTGATAGAATTTCTCAAAATGCCGCAAGTTTCGTTTGAGCAAGGACTCCCGCTCAATATGGGACAGTGGTTGAGCCTTCCGTTTGTTCTATATGGATTATACGAATTGTATGTCTATAGAAGAACAGTGGTTGAAAAATAAGACTGTACACTTTGTTTTAAAATAGCATATATTTGTATAACTGAATCGGGGCATTAGCTCATCTGGCTAGAGCGTTTCGTTCGCAACGAAGAGGTGGGCGGTTCGAGTCCGCTATGCTCCACGTAGGAAAGTGACGTTATTTGCTGACCACCAATTTTTCTTGTATGACTTCTCCGTTTTGCAACGTTATGGTGACTATATACAACCCTGATTTAAAATCAGTTAGAGTAATCTCCATTGATTTGCTGAATCCGTTTGCTTGATAGACGGTTTTCCCTTGGATTGAACGGATTACAACATTAGAAATCACATCGTTCGCTGTAATTTGAGCTTTTGTTGTTGCTGGATTTGGGTATAGCGCAATTGTTGTTTCTGTCAATTCGTCAATATCTGTTTTTTCTATGAATTTGAACTCAGCTTCGATGGAGCAGTCATCAATTATGGTGAGGTACAATGTTGGTAGGTTTGAAAGTGTTTTACCATTTTTTGTCCATGCTACAAAGCTGTAGCCTGGAGCAGGAGTTGCTATCAACATAATTTCGTCGCCTTCGGTGTATGTTCCCGCTCCTGTGACTGAACCAAAAGCTTCGTCGTTGCAATTCACAGAAACAGATATTGTTTTAGGTTTTGGTATGAATTCCGCAAAAATCTGCATATTTGCGTTCGCCTCAAAGGTCAACATCGGTTCCGTGCCAATGATTTTGCCGTTGTTAACCCAACCTTTAAACAAATAACCTTCGGCAGCTGTGGCAATAAGAGTAACAGTTTCGCCTGCTTCAAATGTACCATTGTTAAGTCCAGCAACGGTTCCGCCTGTTGAAACAGAAATGGTGTATTGTTCGCCTTTCTCTTGCAATTCTACCGAAAGAACTCTATCGGAAGTTGCAGGGAATGAGATACTTACTGTTGTTGCGAGTAGAGTATCCGCTTCTTTCCAGGCTATGAAACGATGATTTTCATCGGGTGCGACGGCCAACGTGACGATTGTTCCTTCATCAAACACGCCTGTTCCAAGTCCTTTCACTGTTGCACCTTCATAATCGTTGATGGCAATGATGTATGTTTTTATAAATTCGGCGGTTAAATTTCTGTTTTCGGAGCATACGAATGTGTATTCCGCGTTATCGCTTACAACAACATCATTTTCAATCCATTGGAGAAATCTATAGCCCTCGTTGGGTGTAGCGGTAACAGTTACAATCGTTTCTTCTTGATACAAGTCGGCACCCGAAACAGTTCCTTTTGTTTCATCGGCGGAAATGACTGTAATGGTATGGGATTCAAACGTGCGTGCGAAAACAGCCTGAAATTCAACATCTTCGGTAATGGTGAATGTATATTCAGGTTCGGTGGAAATGATTTCGCCGTTTTGTTTCCAATGTACAAACGTAAATTTGTCGTTCGCTGTAGCTGAGATGGTAATTTCTTCGTTTTCAGCAAATAAGCCTGCTCCAAAAACAGAGCCACCTTCGTTTGAAGCGAGCGAAACCGTGTATCCCACAAAGTCAGCGTTGAATACGGCTACCAACGAAACGGCTTCGGTTGCGTTGAATGACAAGGTTGTTTCTTCGGAAATCAGGATATCGTCTTTCTTCCAACCAACAAACGAAAAACCCGTGTTTGCCGTTGCTGAAAGTGATACGGGTTCATTTTCATAGAATGTTCCGTTTCCTGAAACCATACCGCCCGAAGTTGGATTTGCTACGGCATTGATGGCAAATGATGGGATTTCCGAGCAATTCGCAATTATTACAACAGATTCATTTACAACAAATTCATACGTTTCTGCCTGAGAAATAACTTTATCGTCAATCATCCAATTTTCAAACATAAAACCTTTTTGATTCGTTGCAGTAACAGAAGCAGTCGTTCCTTTGTCGAACACGCCAGCGCCAGTGACTATTGCTGAATTTGGAAGATTTGTCTGCAATACAACAGAACATTGTTCAATGAAATTTGCTGTAATTGTTCTGTCTGATTGTGCGGGAATTTCAATTGCACTGTTTGAAGATAGGAGAGTATCGGCTTCGTACCAACCAGAAAAACGGAATTGTTCGTTGGCAAAAGCGACTAATTGCACCATTTTGCCAGAAGTATAAACACCAGAACCGCTTGTTTCGCCACCTTCGGAAGCAAGTGCCTCAATGGAATAACGAGCTATAAAATTAGCCACAAACGTCCTGTTTTCGTTTGTTTCGAATGTGAATGACGGTGATTCGGAAACAATGGTTTCGCCTTCGGTCCAATTTACAAATTGATATTTGTCGCTGTTTGACGAGATTGCCACTAACGTAACGCGTACCGTTTCGTCGGTGATAGTGATGTCGCCAGCGCCAGAAATTGCACCAGCGCCCTCAATATTGGTAGTTGCGAAAACAGAAATATATTTTTCGAAATTTGCTGTTAGTGAGCAATTTGTAGATACCGAGAACGTGTAGGTCGGATTCGTTGAAACAACTTGCCCGTTCATTGTCCAGTTTACGAATTTATAGCCGTCGGATGGTGATGCTGTTACCGTCACGCCTTCGCTTTCGCCATACAAGCCGCCTTCGGATGATACTGAGCCACCTTTGGTAGCAGAGATTTCCACGTTAAATACTTTTTTGAGGACAGCCTGCAAATTTCGCGAGCGTTCTGCCGCAAAGGTGTATTCAGGCGCAAGAGAAACGGCAGTTCCGTCTTCGTACCAATATAAGAATTTGTATTCATTGGAAATGGTTTGGGCGGAAACGGTTATGGTCTCTGTAGTGTTTTCGTAATATTTTCCTGCACCGTGCAATGTTGCAATTGTTTTGTCTTCATCGATAAAACTAATTGTATAATAGCGAGTTATGGTAATTTCCGAAAGGCTTGGCTCTGCAATCAACGGGTAGTTTGTGGAAACCACACGGATTTTATATGTTCCCGAAGCAACTGATGCGGGAATATATCCGGAAACCACGCCGCTGGAGTTTGTTTGCACACGACCAATTTCAAGTGGATTGCTGAACGAACCCTCTGCATCGGAAATTTGGGCAATGACTTGATTTGCGGGGGCGTTCAAGTTACTTACGCTCATAGAGCCATCCAGTGTGAACGGAACTTCAATCGGAATTTTTGTGTTGTGTTCCGCCTCGTAGGTGGTTTGGGCGATTGTTCCTGTGGAAAGAGTTGGATTATAAATCAGCACAATGTCGTCAACATAAACCAAGTCATCGTCGGAGCCTTCCGCTGGAGTTTTGTTGGTTGACATTGTGTAAAGAATATATTTCGGTTCGGTGCACGTGCCTTTTGCGACAAATGGGATTGATTTTCGTTCCCAAACCAAGGTTCCTTTGCTTGTGGTGGTTCGAGAGTAATTTAGCTCCGCATCGGCGGTTTGCTTTGATTGGTCAGGACTTTTACCATTTCCATATAGAATAAAATCCGCATCACCGTGAACTGCTGCGTGTATAGCAGCTTTATTGCCGTCGGAAGTGGTATAGAAACTTACCCACACGGTGAGGGAATCTGGAATTCGTCCAGAAAACGGTAAATTAAAATCTTCGGAACCTCTGTCGGTATAAATATGGTTGTCGTTGTCGTCAGCCGAAATGCTGCCGCAATTCATACGTCCATTTGTGAGTGAGCCATTTGCAATGATGCCCAAGGTTTTAGTAGTATTGAGCCGCACGCTGTGGCTCCCTTTTGAGCCAGGGCGGGTTTCGCTTGAATTGGAAATTTGGTTGCTCACATTTGCCAGCACGAGTTTTGTTCCTTCCGCCGACATAAATGAGTGCCAATATTTGGGCTCGTTGCCTGAAATGGTTTCGGAGCCAAACAAACCTTTTTGCTTTTTGCCACCAGAATATTTTTGCCAATTTGCCTCAAAATCGGCGTTTCGGAACTGAAGACCGTAGTCTTGCGCAATGGCGCAAAGAGAAAATATAAGAGCAACAAACAACGATGTAAAATGTTTCATATTTAAAAAATTACGATGCGAAAATACAATTTATTTTGACTCATAAAAAGAATTTATAGTTTGGATAGCCTGTGAAATGTTTGATGCTGACGGTTTAAAATTCGGAACAGGATTCAGGTTTTTGTCATAAATTTCGAGCATTCCCGATGGCTTTTTCTCCACAATCATATTACTATCAATAATGAAAGCATAGTTGAGATTATCTCCCACAACGTGCCAATTCCGGAACGTGGTGTCGTACAGATTAATACCCATACTGTAGTCGGATGGGGGATTTGTCACGCCAAGCACATCTTGCAGAATTGTGGTGCTGATGTCGTAGTGCGTGGTGCGATGTGCGAAAATCTTATTTGATTGTTTGGGTTGGTGCACAATTAGCGGAATATGAATCTGTGGATACGTGTAGTTGCTACCGTGTCCCCAATAGTTTTTATGGTTTTCGTTGAATTCCTGTCCGTGGTCGCCAGTGATGAATATCAGCGTATTTTTGTCCAGTCCTCTTTTCTCAATTGCCGAAACTGCTTCATTCACAAGCGAATCGACCACCGATATGCAGTTGCAATACAAATTCCAATAGGGCGTTGGATCCATATCGTTGTTTAATTTCATATAATCGGCAAAATCCCACGATGGTGTGAATTTTTTCGGAAGATATTCGGGATATTCAAAGCTGTGTGCCAAGTCGTAAAACAAAAAAGCGAAAAATGGCGACGATGTTTGGGTGCTGTCCAAGAACGAGATGAAATTGCTTGTAAGCTGGCAATCGCGCTCATACACGCTGTTGCCTTCGGTTGACGGACAAATACCCTGCGAATTGCGGAATAACAGTTTTGCAAAATTGGGATTGTTGAGTGTTGCGCTTGGAAACGTGCGGATGGTGTAGTTCCGTTTGTTGAGTTCGTCAAGCATTACGGGCGTGGTGCCAGTTACGTCAAAGTCTTTCCAATAATACGACGACACGCCGAAAAACATTCCGAAAATGCTGCCCCGTGTGCCGTTGCTGCTACTTAAATGATTGGTAAACAATTCATTCTGATTGGCATAAGCAACTGTGTGCGGCATAATTTCGTTACAAAGCGCACGGTAATTCCACGAGTCAATGGCAATAATTACAATGTTGGTTGAGTCGAATGATTCCGAAACAATGGCTTTTTGGGGGTAGCACAATCCCGATTGTTTGCCAAAATCAGCGTGAAGCAAGTCGTCCTGCGAAACAACGCCAAGTTTTATCATCATCCTAGTGGCGGTTACAGGGAAGTAATATGGCAAATGTCCCGCACTTTTTATCACCGATTGTCGTTGTGCCACAGCGGCATACGCGTGAATTGCATTTGATGAAATCAATGCTGTTAGAAACACAATCACAAATGGAATTATAAATGTTTTGTGCCATTTGTGGAAAATTCTGTCACTCAACAATTTGAGAAGGATGTTTCCTATAATAATTGCCAATAGTACAGCACAGACTTTTATGTAAAGACTTGTGTTGAATTGAAAAATTTCGTCGTTGCCTTCTCCGAAAAACATGCTGATTATGAGTCCGTTAATATGGAATCGGAAAAGCGAAAAAACGTAGCTGTTGATGAATAATACACTATTTAAAATCACAACACCTATGATATGCACAATGCTCGATGCTCGGTGGCTGTTCGTTGCAAGAGCGGTGAAAACTGCAAGCACGTATGGCACGAAAGCGAAAAGCGCCGCATGCGAAAACACTGCTCCGATGAAAAATACGTATCCAAGCGAATCCATATATTCAATCTGTGGGCTATTTACAAGATACAGAAAGAATTGCAGTGCAATAACGCACGTTGATAATCCGAAATATATGCACTGTTGTTTGATTATTTCTTGTCGAGTCATTTTATTTTCGTTTGGGCAAAGATACAGAAATGTGTGTGATGTGGCTTCAAAATGAGTAAGTTGATTATTTATAAGTGTTTAAATGTGTTCTAAAAGTTTGTATCTTTGCAACAGATATAGATATAAGATGAGCTCTATTGACGTTTCTGTAGTCGTGTCGGTTTACAACGAGGCTGAAGGCATAGCGAATAGTTATGCGGAATTTTCTCGTGTGTTATCGACGATGCCGGAATCATACGAATTGGTTTTTGTGAACGACGGCAGCACGGATGCCACACTTTCAATTTTGAAACCGATTGCGGAGTCTGACGAACATGTAAGACTGATAAATTTTTCGAAGAATTTTGGACATGAGTCAGCAATGATAGCTGGAATTGACTATGCTCGGGGCGATGCAATTATTTGCATGGACAGCGATTTACAGCATCCTCCGACAAAAATTCCTGAAATGGTTGACTTGTGGAAGAATGGTTTTGACGTGGTGAATATGGTTCGCTTGGAACGAAAGGACGCCACTTTGATGAACAAAATCACGTCAAAGTGTTTTTATAAATTCATCAACAGCATTTCTGATGCGAAATTGGCAGAAAATGCGTCGGATTTCTTCCTGATTTCAAGAAATGTAGCCGAAGTATTGAAAAAAGATTTCCGTGAACGCACGCGATTCTTGCGTGGGCTAATTCAATTGGTTGGTTTCACAAGAACCACGTTGGAATATGTGGCACAAGAACGGACGGCAGGCAAAAGCCATTATTCGTTTTTTAAGCTGCTAAAACTTTCGTTTTCGGCAATTTCATCGTTTTCGAAAATTCCGTTGCAGTTGGGCATTTTTGCGGGAATCATCTTCGGTTGCATCAGTTTGGTTTTGATTGTGTATTCGCTTGTGATGTGGTTTCTGAACACGCCTGTTTCGGGTTACACCACTTTGGTGGTATTTATGAGTGCATTTGCCAGCGTGCAGATGTTCGTGATAGGCATTATCGGACAATATCTCGGCTATATTTTTGATGAAATAAAAGGTCGCCCGATTTATATTGTGAAAGAAATAATTGAGAAGAAATGATCCGAAATGGGAAAATCCTAATAGGCATACTTTTATCAATTGCTACTGCAATCACATTTATTCCTTTTTTTAAGGTAGGATTCACCACAGCCGATGATTTAGAATATTATCTAACTTGGTTACGGGGTGACTTATTGGGAGACGCTCATAATTACGCACAAAACACAGGAAGATTTTATTTTTTAATAACAAAACCTATTTATTCCTTGGTCTATTGGTTAGATAATTTTTATCTAACCAAATTCTTACAGCATTCCACATTATTATTCTCATACATAGCATTTTCGTATTTGATATATAAAATTCTCAAATCAAAATCTATTGCAATAGCCACATATTTAGTATTAATTATTTCTACTCCAATCACAGGGAATTGGCATATGCCCTTTATTGCTTATCCAGGATATTTCACAACAAGTTTTGGATTAATGTGCTGTGCAATAATTTTACACATAAAATATTTAGAAACCACAAATTATAGATATATACTCTATTCCGCCTTGTTATACCTTTTCGTCGTTTTATTTTACGAAACCTACCTACTTTTTCTATGTTATTTTTGCATATTCATAATTGCCAAATGGATATACGAAAATGGAGCGAAAAAAACTTTTTTTTCAAAAGGGTTTTACAAAGAGATAATGCCTTTTGCTGCTGTTGGAATATTGTATGTTGTCACATATTTTACGTACTCACATTTTTCCACATCGTCTTATTCAGGAGCGACAATCGCCTCTAACTTTAGCCTAAAGAATTTCTTTATTATACTAAAACGCTGCACAAACGAGGCACTTCCTTTGCATTCATATTTGTATGATGCAATTTGTGTTTTTGTGCAATCAGGAACATTACCCGCCTCACCAACCCATTCTTTTTTGTTTGAAGAATTTACATGGGAGGACGTTCCTATAAGAGTATATATCAATGCACTATTAGTAGGAGGTGTAACTTTGTTTTTAGTTCGAGGATTTCGCGGAAACTTGTCATGGAAACGATTAGTTCTCTTGCTTTGTCTTTCATTATTTTTTGCATACACATCACATTTTCTTATTGGATTGACAGAAAAATATAATACAGAATGGTATAGTTGGATGCAAGGATATGTCACAACATATTATTCATTTTTTGGAATAGTTTTTTCGACGATTGTAATTGCATACAGTTTGCTAAAACTTGTTAAAAGCAATAATATATTGTTTTCCATTGTAGGATTAGCAGAGATAATATGTGTTCTTATTATAACCATCACTACAGGATATTCTAACAACCGCTATTCTAAGAAATGGGAACAAACGCAAGCTGTTTTTCCTATGATGGATAAGATGATTACTCAGGGAATGTTTGATTCAGTAACACAACATGATGTTGTTTACGCCGAAGACATGTATCAGTTCGGGCCATTCGGAAATTGTTTGTGGCATCCGCACATTTATTGGTCGGATTATATCTATCAAAAATCAGGGAAGGTAATCCGTGATTGTAAAAATATTGATGAACTGCGAAATCAAATGAACAAGGCAGAGAACATTTATTATTTAAGCCATATAGAATCCGTTAATGATTATGCTATTACTTTTTCAAAAATAAACAAAGACGAATTCAATACACATGGTCAGTCTTTTAATGATATAAAATCAGATAGCGCTATCGTTTTCTGGAAAACTTCCAAAGACACTTTTTTAACATACAATAACCACAGCGACAGCGTGCTATTAAAAAAAGATTCTCCGCAACAAAAAATAATCATTGTCGATAAGAATGTTTCTCTCAATAGTTTCAGTTTTTCTTCATACTGATTGATATGTCAATAAAGGAAATATATAACAGTGTTGTAAACAGTGAACGTATCCAGAATGCTCTAAAAAACTGGATAGCCCTAAATCTATCCTTATTAGCAATAATGTTGTTGTCAAGACTATTTTTCATGATTGCAACATATATTCATTTTCAACTTAATTGTTCCTATATCATTGACATATTTTCAGGAAGTGTTTTTGATATAATATTGTTGTGCCATATTGCCTTCTTCACGCTAATACCGTATGTGGCTCTTGAATATTATTTTCCAAAATTCGCAAAAAAAACATTTTCTGGAGCAATTGTTTTGTATGCGCTACTGTCAGTATTACTAACCATATACTTTTGCAACACGACAAAACCATTGGACCATGTTATTTTAGTTTATTCTCCACACGATGTGATTCACACAGCAATTTCATCGGTATCAGTCAGTATTATAGCCATTCTCTTTTTTATAACTGTTATTTTATCATCGTTCCTTGTTCTACGTTTTATATTGAAAATTAAATGTTCGGGGATTGTCATACTTTGCTTTTTGATTATTTCTGCAATAGTCTCACTGTGTGTAAATTACCAAAAAATTATCCGTAAAGAGTATGGCTTCGACACAAAAACGGAGTTTTACTTAGCAGTCAACCAAGTTTCATTTTCTATAATCGACATTTGTGATTATTTGGAAAAAGAAGGAGAAAAAGAGTCGACCTCCAATATACGAGACGAAGCGACTACATACCAAAATCTACACCCACAATTTGAATATACTTGTTACGACTATCCGTTTGAAAGGAAAAATGTCGGGGAGGATAGATTAGGAAACTTTTTTCGGACCGACACGTTTAAAGAATCGCCTAATTTCGTTTTCATAATCATTGAAGGTCTTGGCAAACGCTTAACAGGCACGGAAGAGCAAACTTTTATTGCGACTCCATTTTTGGATAGTTTATCAAAAAATGGATTATACTGGGAAAATTGCCTTTCTTCGGCAGAAAGGACTTTTGGAGCTTTACCAGCTATTTTTGCCTCTGTACCACATGGTGAAAAAGGTTTTTCAAACATTTGGAAACCAATACCTGAACATAATTCCTTATTGAAAGATTTACAGAAAAATGGGTATTATACGTCTTTTTTCTATGGAGGAAGTCAATCATTTGATGGGCAAGATGAATTTATGAAAGCCAACAACATTTCCTTTATTTTGGAGATTGAGAAAAATTCAATCAACAAAAACAAGAAATATGCCACGAACAATCGTTGGGGGCTTGACGATGCTGAATTATTTGCGTTAGCCAAAAAAAGAAAATCTCAGGAAAACAAAACACCGTTTGCAGATATCTATCTAACGCTAACGACTCATGAACCTTTTGAATTTGAGGGAATTGAACCCTATGAAAAACGAATAAGAAAGGATGCTCAAAATATTGTCAATGAGAAAGAACGAGAAAATGTATTAAATAATTTAAATGTATTTGCCTGTTTTCAATATATGGACGACTGTGTGCGCAATTTGATGGATTTCTATAAAACTTTGCCTGAATATGACAATACTATATTCATTATTACAGGAGACCATCGAATGTGTCCGCTGTTGGTGTGGGATGATCCGTTAATGAAGTACAATGTTCCGTTGATTATTTACTCTCCATTGCTGACCCGTGCGAAAACAATGGAATGCGTTGTCTCACATTACGACATCACGCCATCCATAGATGCCTTTCTCGCAAATAATTACGATTACAACATTGATGAAATCTGCCATTGGTTAGGAAATTCCTTTGATACAACAACAGAATTTCAATGTAAAAAACGCCAAGCTTTTATGTTGAACAACAGATGTGTCTCCGATTATATTTGTGATACATTTTTCGTATGCGACAAACACTTATACCGAGTTGGAAGAAATCTTCTCATACAAAAAGTAGATTCCGTCGAATTACTTGAAAAACTTACTAAAGAATTGAACAATTATCAATCTCTAAGCGTCTATGCTAATCAAAACAATAGATTAATACATAATTTGTCAAATAGAAAATAATTCGAGAATATGAAAATAAACCTTCATTCGTTTGTTCAGGAAACAGGGAAACACAAAGAGAATGTGTATGGTATTCTTTCGTTACTATTGTGCGGAGGGGCTTTATTGCCATTTATTTTATTAAGTCAGTACAATGTTCCTGGAGCATCCGATGATTTATTTCATGCTTTTTTTATGAATAACAGAAACTATTTTAGCGGAATATGGCATTGGTATGTTGACGGATACAACGGTCGGTTCGCAAATGCTTTTTTCATGCAGATTCCAGGACGAATATTTATGTATCCGTTGTTTGGGAAAATCTTTCCGTTAGTGATATTCACGGGATTGTATTTCTCGCTCCGCTTCCTTATTAATTCCATTTTCACCGAAAAGTCTTTTGGTATAAAAATAGTACCTACAATATTGCTTACATATATTGTTTTGTTCATTCCAAGCGTTGAACAATTTTATTGGTATTCGGGAGCCACAGTATATACGATACCTGCAGTCTTATATATATTCCTTATTGGTATGCTTTTTCGCCATTTCGACACGAGTCTAACTATTGGGAAAACCATACTCATAGGCATTTTAGAATTTTTTATAATAGGTTCAAATGAAAATTGGATGGCAGTGACGTTTTTAACTATTCTGCTATTCACAATAAATCGCCTGAAAGAAAATAATCTTAACAAACAGCAATGGTCTATAATTCTGATTACTTGTGTGTTTGTATTATTAATGCTTCTTGCTCCGGGAAGTTCAGGAAGATTGGGCGCCGAATCAAGTGGAGACAACAATGGAGACATACTTGCGTCTTTTGTCACAACATTCTTTAATACTAAGCACTATATTTTAAATTGGTATAGCATAAGTTTTGTATTTCTGGCTCTGTCTATTAGCCTCTTGACAGTTAATCGTCCCCAAAAGGTTTTCAAAAATCTATCGAATGGCTTTTTAATAGCATCATTCTTTGTATTTCTTATGATTGGTATCTTTATTATGAAATTCTCATTAGGACATTTTGTTGAGATACGAGAACGGGGATTAATATCAATCTTTATTGTTGATTTTTTTCTATTGATTCTAATCTTTAGTCGATTTTTTTCCATAGTAAAAATACCTGACGTGAGCGCGCATACGAGATATGTTGTTTTATTAATAGGTTTATTATTCTGTTTTGCGGAATCTGCCAATTTCAAAAAAGCATCTTTAGACCTATTGACAGGTACAGCAAAGCAGGATGCTGAAGAAAATTTGTGGATTCAAGATTATTTAATGAAATCACAGGAGGAAGAAATCTATATGCCCCAATTCCAACATAAATCCAAGACGTTATACTTTTTATCGCTGCCTTTGGACGAAACGTCGTGGGAACATTGGATTGCTACAACGTATTTCCATAAGAAAAAAATCCTCGTTGACAATTCGTTAAAAATGGATGAGTTCCGAAAACTACATTCAAAAAAGGATTAATCCACATTTTGTTTTTTATATTACATTTGCCGACGAAAATTCTGTTGAAATGGGAGAGAAAAAAAGATTACTCTATATTGACTGCCTTCGGGGGTTCAGTATGATATTTGTTGTTTATCAACACATTCTGACTTTCTCGATGACAGGACTTGAAGCTTCGTGGTTTGCCGACATAGTTCGTTCATTCCGAATGCCGTTATTCTTTTTTATTAGTGGATTTGTGTCATACAAGGCGCTTTTTGAATGGAATTTTAAAAATTTAGGAAAAATTCAATTAAAGAAAATCCGGGGACAATTATTGCCAACAGCAGTTTTCTTTACGTTATTTATTTCTCTGCACGACAAATTATATATAGGCTGGTTGTTCGACTGTACGAAGTCTGGCTATTGGTTCACTTTTGTTTCTTTTGAAATCTTTCTGACATATTGTATTATTAATATGTTGTTTTCAAAAGTCAAGAACAAAAATATAGTATTGATAGTTTTAGCCATCTCGGCAATTGGAATATCGAGCATTTGGTATAGGCTTGGAAATTTCACAACACGCACTGGCTTGTTGCTCTCTTTGGATTATTATACACGATACTATATTTATTTTATTGTTGGAATAATCGTAAAGAGTAAGATTGATGTTTTTCACAAATTGGTTGAAAACAAATATGTCACAACTTGTATGTTTTTCCTTGCGTTTGTTTTGCCTTATTTATGGACTGGCTATAATTGGAAAATAATCGCACTGACAAGACTTTGGTGTATTTATGCTTTGTTTTACGGAGCGAAAGATTTTTTTGAAGAAAAAAATATTCTTGCCAAAGGTCTTTCAACAATTGGAACCCATACTTTGGAAATATACTTGCTCCATTTCTTCCTATTGTTTAGGACACCGCATATATCAAACTTTTTGAAAAGTCTTATTGGCGACCATTGCTTTTACGGGCCAAGTGCGGAATGGCTTCTTGAAATAGTTTTTGTCGGGACTATATCTGTTTTTATATGTTTTGTATGTGTTGCCATAAAAAAAATAATTGCAACCGCATTCCCTATTGTTTCTGAATTGTGTTTCGGACCAGTTAAGAAAGACTTGGCAAATAGAAAATAGAAGAAAATGATAACCATATTCCAACGGATTTTATCAAATAGAAAGCTAATGGAATTTATCCGATGGGGGATTGTAGGTGTCGTAGCAACTGCAGTTCACTACGGAATTTACTATTTGCTCAAAGAATTTGTTACTCCGCAAACGGAATTTTGGTTAAATATTGATTACACACTTGGCTACGTTATCAGTTTTTTCGGAAATTTCTTTTTGTCCGCATATTTTACATTCCATGAAAAACCTTCGCTCAAGAAAGGGTTCGGATTTGGGATTGCGCACGCTATAAATTATGGATTGCACATATTGTTTTTGAATGTATTCTTATTGATAGGATTTTCGTCAACCATTGCACCAATATTTGTTTTTATACTTGTCGTGCCTATTAATTTCTTGATGGTGCGGTTTGTATTTAAGAAGAGATAATAAAAACTTTTTGTAAGGGATTTTTCATTGAATCGTTCCGTCTTTCCCAACGGCTTTTTTATTATATCTTTTCAATGAGCTGTGTTTTTATGGTTTTCCCGTTCTTGAGCTGAATCGTATATATTCCTCGTTTGTAATTAGAGAAATCAATATAGGTATATCCTAATATCTTCTCTTTATAGATGCGTCTTCCCATGCCATCATATATAATGCAGGTTACTGGATTGGTTATAGAAACATTACAAATGAAAACATATTTTGTCACTGGATTTGGGGAAATAGTGATTTCATCGTTATTGGTCATGTTATCCAAATTAGTAGTGTCATGCCAATTATCTATAGCCTTACTTACACATTCTCGAGCTAAATTAGCCATTGTATTTGTAATCATATTAGGATGCCACAAAATGTTTTGTATTGAAATTCCATATACAGGTTCAAACAAGCTTTCGTATAATGTGCACGCAACTATATATCTTCCTATTCCCAAATCCATATGATGTCCATCACGTGTAAGTGATTTTTCGGTATTGAGTTTTGTTGCGCGGGCATTTTGTATTGCCGTTCCTGACGGTATTATTATATCAATGCCATATTTTTGGATCATTTCATCCGTGGCAGAAACAATATTTAACCAACCTTCGTATTCGGCTGAGTCTTGAGTCGCATATTCTACCCATGACGACCAGGGAAGATGCCAACATATAGCGACATTTTTATTTATGCAATCTTTGTATATGTATGAAAGCAGGTCTTCTAAATAGGGCGAATATGTGGAAATATCTGCTGAATAACGTGAAAGTTGTTGTAAGGATATAACATCCCAATTTTGATGAAAAAGTTCTTGCAATGTACCATTTGTAATATCCATTGTCAAATGACCTGCCACTTTTTCTATAGAGCGAATGGATTTCCATCTATATCGGTCTCGCCAGTCTTTTAATTGATCACCACCTTCTGTAATTACCCTATACACACAACACGTATTTTCATCTATTCCAGAATAATGTACAATCTCTTCAATATATTCTGTTGCGTCATATGTGAAGCTGTTCCCAATCATTAAAACACGTAGTGTATCAGTCGTAGGCATGGGAGGGTTTTTAATCGGGATTGTGACAGGATTTTGGGAAAAACCAATCAGCGAAAAAACAAGTAGTAGATATGTAAAAATGCATCTCATATAATACACATATTTATCTGTTTCCACAAAAAATGCCACACAATTTAGGCGTAAACTTATTTAGTATGAAATAAATCAAAACACAAACTCCCGCACAAATGAATGTGGTTGAGAAATACTTTATAATTAAGCAAAATGAATCGTTACATGGTAAAAGTTTTCCTATGAGACTCTCGCAAAAATCCAAAATCTCAAATTTATGACAAGCATAAATAAAAAAGCAACTTTGGGTTAATATTTTGAATGGGTGCAAATCCCATTTATTTACACAGTAAAAAGCAACATTAAAAATCGAAATCAGTTCTGTAATAATAAAAAACGGATAAATATTCCACCCAATTTTTGAACAAGGTCCATCATAATATACACATACTACAAATAGAGTAAGTGTAACTATATAATTGGGGATTCTTATTTTATTAAAATTAAAGAAAAAACTATTCTTATTAATTGAGAAATAAGCACCAAACGAAAAAAAGAAAAAACCGTTAATTCCAAAGCCTGATGTAACAAACCAAATTCGTGACACATAACAAAATCCAAGGACAATGATAACTATTTTTCCCCATTTCTTAATTAATTGATATATCACAGGTGTGAAAAAAACAACTACTATTAGATCACGCAGAAACCACAATGGAATATTTATTGGTCCTGTCCTATAAGCACTTAAGCCAATCCAATTCTTCATTTCTGCATTCCATACATTAATGTTCCAACACAACTTGAATACACTATACTTTTGGAAGAATTCCATTACCTCCATGCCATTGTATACTTTCTTTGACAAAACAACAATGATTGCCAACAAATTCCATAACAAATACGGAATCACTAATGTTTTAAAACGGCTTTTACATTTATTTATGTATGCTTCCTTAGACCATGTTTTTACATTAAGGAAGAATAAATATCCCGATATAAAATAAAATGCTGGAACTGCAATTTGACAAAGTACATGAGAAAAAGATATTCTTGTGATATTGTAAATATCCATAGACGTAAGTGAACTATAATCTGCAACATTTGAACTTCCGCCCCCAAAACCATGTATAAAAATGACAAAAACTGCTAATGGGAAACGCAGCCAATCAATTGTCCTTGATTCTTTATCACTTACTGGATTCACCATACTAATTAATAAATAAAATCTTTTTCACCATAGTAATTTTTGCAGTTTCGTCAGAGATATAAATAAGGTACACTCCTGTTTGCACGCGGTCACCATAAAGGTTTCTTCCATCCCAAATTGCTGTTCCTCCATTTGCAGAGATTGTTCTTACAAGGTTTCCTGAAATATCGGTGATTTTTATGATAGCATCAGCCACTATGCCTTGAATAAAAATATCACCTTCGTAGCTTTCACGTATGGGATTTGGGAAAATTTTCACATTGTTCATTTCTACATCACCAATTGTGGCGTCGCCATAATATGAGACTAATCCTTCTCCAGTACCAATAAACACTTCTCCCGTTTTATGGTTTATTGAAATACTGGTGATTGTGTTCGTTGGCAATGGACTATTGGTTTTTGTAAAGTTCAACAATTGTTCGGTACCATTTTCCGAAATAAGAAATACACCAGAATTTTCTGTGCCAATCCATTTCCGGTTACCTCCATCAACGGCAATACATGTAATGTTTTCTGAACTAAGCAGATAACCTACCTCTCCGTCAATTTCTATCTTTATTCTCGAAATTGTTTGTCGGTCCTTAAAAACACGAGAAGGAGCCGAATGAACCGCGATACCTTGATTCGTTCCTATCCAAATCTCTCCGTCCAAATCCTCTGTAATACAAGTGGTATGCGCCGCAATAGTTCCTTCGTTATCTTGCAATGGAATTTGAACTAACAGGTCATCCGAGGCATCGTCAATAGTCGCATTGTCATAAAACACAATAAGTTTTTCTCCCCCGCCTATCCATTTGTAACCTCGTTTATCAATAAAGATTTTTTTATAAAGGTTTTTGTTTGTTGATAACGAATAAGAATACCACTTGTTTTCTTTGGTCTTTACAATTAACGGTTTCGATGTTCCAAAATTAATCATCCAAACATTACCTTTTTTATCAGCTTCGACATCAAAAATAACTTCGTATGATTCACTATTTTGAATGTTGATAATTGAATTTTTGGAGTTGTAAATCGTATCAAACCACCATGAATTTGTTCCAACCACTAAGCCATTCCCACATGTTCCATAGTAATATTTGTCTTCTATGGAATTGTATGTCACACATATAGAATTGTTTGCCTGCCAATTATCGTGACTGTACCAATCATTATTCGACAACTTCAATCCGAAGACTGCGTTTTCCCATAGATTCAGATTGCCACATACTGTATATAGTCGGTCGTTTACATATTGAATATCTGTAATATGATTGGAGTTCGGACCAACAGGCATAATAGACGTATTGTTATAAATTAAACCGACTGTTTTGTTTCCTACAAAATAGTCGTTAGAGCCTAATTTTACAATATCGGTATAATTTTTATAACGGCAATTGGATGTATCACAGGCATATAATAGTTTTTCTTCTTGACTATACAACCGAGCGGAATAATAAGAAGACATGCAAATATCCGTTTTTCTTACACGAAGAGCTGTTATATCGTCCATCTGCGTCT
Source organism: Bacteroidales bacterium UBA3754 (assembly GCA_002371705.1). GTDB lineage: Bacteria > Bacteroidota > Bacteroidia > Bacteroidales > UBA1715 > UBA1715. The sequence goes on along the minus strand of DFGI01000013.1, from coordinate 3,103 downwards.
TAAAAGCCTCCGCCTTCCCGTCGTGTATTTTAAAGACAGAATCTTTACTTGCGTCGGCAATGTTTTTGTGGGCATAGTAAATTGTGCCGTTAAGAGCAGCAATGTGGCTGATGGTATCGTTTTCGTATGGAATGTTTTTGAGTTTCGTCCACGATGAAAAATCGGAAATATTGGCATTTGAAAGGTTCGCCGAGAAAATACCTTTCGTCGTTGCCGCATATAGTGTTCCTCTGTCAACCGTTACTGATTTCGCAGGGACGTAGCTCCCGTCGTTACTCAAAATTGTTGTGGAAATGAATTTCTGTGAACGCATTGAAAATGTAAGCACGCCAAATTCGGTGGCTATCACGGCAGTGTCGTTTTTCATTGCAATAGCGTTGATTCTTTTTGAACCGTATAGCGATTTGTTGGCTATGGTTGAAATCGGCTTCGCTTTGAGTGACGGATAATCCAAAATGTCAAGAGCACCGTCGTTGTAGCCAATGAGAAACGATGAGGTTGAATCGCAGAATGCCATACACGTAAGTCCAACAGTACTAAGTCCGTTCAGTTTTGTTATTTTTTGTATTTCCTGCGATGAGGTGTTGTATATAAAAATGCCATTTCCCGACAAAGCAAATACGTTGTCGTCAACGCTTTCGAGTTGCTGCACATTGCGGAACGAAAAATATTCGTTCCACGTGCCGGGAACTTGGGCGAAACCAATTGTGTTCCAAATCAATAGACTTATAAAAACTACGTATTTTCTCATTTGCAAATAACCGACCGTAAAAGTAGAGAAAATCAAGCAATTTTTACTACTTTTGTTTCAACAAAAACAACGGATGTATGTCGAATTCAGCGATTAAAACTAATTATCCAGCGTTATACACGCTCGTTATCGTATTTTTCTTTTGGGGTTTTATAGCGGCAAGCAACGGTGTGTTCATTCCGTTTTGCAAACATCATTTTTCGCTCGACCAATTCCAGTCGCAGTTGATAGATTTCGCATTTTACACGGCATACTATATCGGCGCGCTTATCTTGTTTATAATCAGCACATTGCGTAAATCCGACATTGTGGGCAAGTGGGGTTACAAAAAAAGTATCATCTACGGATTGCTGTTTTCGGCTGTGGGTGCTGTGGCTATGATTATTGGCGTGAAAACCGATGCATATGTTGGATTGCTCATAGGTTTGTTTACCGTGGCGTTGGGCTATTCGTTGCAGCAAACCGCCGCGAATCCGTTTGCAATTGCGCTTGGCGACCCGAAAACTGGCAGCGACCGCATCAATTTGGGGGGAAGCATAAATTCTTTTGGAACTACTATCGGTCCGCTGATTCTTAGCTTCGCGCTGTTTGGCGCGGTGGGCGACATCACCAATAACCAAATTAATAACCTGAACCTCGACAATGTGGTTGTGCTTTATTCCGTTGTGGGAGTTTTGTTCCTGCTTGCGGCTGCTATTTTCTATTTCTCGAAAAAAATGCCCGATTGCATTCAGGAATCCGAAGTGGAAACATCGCACAAATCGCTACGGATGTTCTTGGTTATCACTGTGTTGCTGCTTGTGTGCATGATTCCTGTGTTCAACAGTTACAAATCGGAAGGTTTTATTCTGCTGAACTTTGGCGACATTGAAATGAACCGTATGTATTGCCTGATTGGCGCGTTTGTTACCGTTATTGGCGCGCTTGTGTTTGCCCATTTGAAAGCGAAGAAAGACAGCAACGGTTGGGGTGCGCTGCAATATCCACAGTTGGCGTTGGGACTGATTGCGCTGTTTTTCTACGTGGGCGTGGAAGTCAGCATTGGCAGTAACTTGGGAGGATTGTTGAACGAGGAGGAATTTGGTGGGTTTTCGGCGGCGCAGATTGCTCCGTTTGTGTCGATGTATTGGGGCGCGCTGATGATTGGCCGTTGGTGTGGCGCGGTGCTTGTGTTCAATCTGAAAAAAGTCACGAAAATCATTGCCTTGGTTGCCGCTCCAATTATGGCATTTTTGCTTGTGATAGCCGTAAATACAGTTGCCGGACACGATATGAAAATGTTGTATTATTTTATTGTGTGCGTGTTGGTGCAAGTGGTTGCCTTCATTTTGTGCAAGGAAAAACCTGTGCGGACATTGTTTGTCTTTGCCGTGTTGGCTATGATAGCAATGACAGTTGGACTTTGCACCACGGGAATGATTGCCGTGTATGCGTTCCTTTCGGGAGGACTGTTCTGCAGCATTATGTGGTCGAACATTTACACGCTGGCAACGCTCGGACTTGGAAAATACACCTCGCAAGGCTCGTCGTTCCTTGTGATGATGATTTTAGGCGGTGGCATTATTCCGCCAATACAAGGAAAACTTGCCGACATTATTGGTATTCATAGTTCGTATGTCCTGCCAATTATTTGTTATGCGTACATTGCATTTTTCGCCGTTGCGGCAAAACGAATTCTGAAAAAACAAGAGATTCAGATAGATTGATTTGAGAATTATTTCACTCTCTCAACTCCTTCATACGTAAAGAATTCACCAGATTCTATCATTTCGTTGATTTTGTCAATATCTGGGCCTCCAATGCCATAATGTTCCCCATCGACATAATTGACTATTATTGAGAAATCTTTTTTAGGTATAAAATATAGTTCCTCAAAAGGATCTCTATCTATGATTCTTGAATAAAGCGTGTCACGGAGTTTGTCCAAATTTGTTTCCGCATATTTGTCATACAAATCTTCAAATTCTTCAATCGAAATATCTGTAACAACCTCCCTACCGTCCAAAGTCAAACCATATTTTGTTACCCAATATCCATTTTTCAGTTGCAAGAACCTGTCTTTTTGTCCCATTGGTGTTACAGATCGAAGATAATTTTTGTTCTTGTTTTCTATTCCCATAGCATACAGTGTGTAATCCTGTTTCATTTTAACAACTGAATAATAATTGTTCGGATTTCCCCTACCTTCTTTTTGATTTAGTTCATCGTTTTTGTTGCATGAAATCATTACAACACAAAAAAATGCGATCATCAATACTTGAAATACATTTAATCTTTTCATAGCCCTATTGTTTTATAAATGATTTTACTTCACCCTCTCCACTCCTTCATACGTAAAGAACTCGCCTGATT
>DFGI01000008.1 GCA_002371705.1 Bacteroidales bacterium UBA3754 | reverse complement strand
CTTTGTCAAGAAAAAATAGACGAACTCCAAAACTATCAGTAAAAGTACTTCACCCCAAACCAAACCGCATAGTTGTAGTATCGTTTGTTGTTGGGAATGATGGAATATGACACTTGGGCGGTTAGCCGTATGCGTGCCACATCGTATCCAAGACCAGCGCAGGCTTGCCAATCAATGCGGTTGAAGTCGTTGCTCGTTTTTTGAATGTCGGCAATGCGGATGTTCTCGTATGCCTTGGCGGAAACAATTGTACCTATGTTTAGGCACAATGGTTGAGGAATAAATTCTAAGAAATACCCTGGGAAACCATTTATTAGAAATTGGGCGTCAACGTAGCCAATGGTGGTTTTAAAACTTCTGTCGGCAGAGGCAGCCCCTTTTTGCGAGAATGTTAGCCCAAATTCAGGAACACACCAACTATTTTGAAACGTTCTTTGCACAAACACGCCGCCGTAACCGCCAATGCGGTGGAACCCATCGTGCTCGTCGCCGTCAACCTGCGAAGTGGTGAAGCCCCCACTTAGTCCGCCAGAGAAACCCTGCGCCATCCCATAATTACAGAGAAGTATGAATATAGCTTCCAGAAAAATTTTATATATACCGTATCTTCCTCTATAACTGTGCATTATGAATTGTACATTGTGCATTGAAAATCAGCTTACCGTGCTCGAAATTGTTCCATCGGCAAAGTGTGTGGTAATCTTGTCATTAGCTTTCAGCTGTTTGCTCGAACGGACAATTGTGCCGTCTGCGCTCGTGGTGAGCGTGTAACCTTGTTTCAAAATTGTTTTGGGTTCTTTTGCAATTATCCGAGTTTCAGCCAGTTGTATATCGTTTGCCGCTTTCAGCAGAATAGTCTGCGTGGAATGTTGCAGTGTTTGCCTGATGTGCAGAAGTTTGTTGTTCGACTGCATGGTAACAAGTTGCATTCTGTGCGACAATGCCGATATGTAGTTGTGGAGCAAATCGTGTTGCGCGCGGATTTCCTCTGACAGAGCCGTTTGTAGTCTATCTTGTAGTTCATTGAGTTGTTCAATGAATTCGCTGCACGTGTTTATTATGAATTCTGCCACCGCTGTTGGCGTTTTGAGCGATGTGTGTGCCACTAAGTCGGTGATTGACTGGTCTTTATCGTGTCCAATTCCTGTGATTACGGGAAGTGGGAATTGCGCCACGTTGGCGGCAATGTTGTAGTTGTCGAACCAACGCAAATCGGTTCGTGCGCCGCCGCCACGGATTATCACCACGGCGTCGAATTCGCTTTCGCGCTTGAAAATTTCGTCAAGTTGCGCAATTATTGTGGATTCCACATCAACGCCCTGCATTGCGGCGGGAAACAATTCTGTGTGGAATGCGATTCCGTGAAGGTTGAATTGTAGCTGTTGCGTGAAATCCTGATACCCAGCCGCCGTTGCCGATGAAATTACTGCAATCCGTTGAATTACAGATGGTAACGGAATTTCTTTGTTGAGGTCGATAATGCCTTCTTCTTCCAGTTGGCGGATAATTTTCTGCCGCCGAAGTTCATCTTCGCCAATGGTGTAGGTCGGATTTATGTCGGTGATTTGCAGGCTGAGTCCGTACAATGAATGGAAATTTACGGAAACTTGCACTAAAATTTTCATTCCCACGCTCAACGGGCTGCCCGTTTCCGATTCAAAATATGGCGCGAGCATTCTATACACGTTTGCCCACACCACGGCACGCATTTTCGCCGTTGGATTCTGCTCATTTTCAGGTTTTTCAATCAGTTCAAGGTAGCAATGCCCGTTGCGGTTTGCCTGAATTTCGCTGATTTCGCCCACAACCCAATAGTGCGGATGCAACGTCTGTTTGAGACCTTGCTCAATAAGCGCCGAAAGCTCCGATAATGAAATTCCTTCATCCATACGTTGCAAAGGTAGGGAAATAAAGTGTATTTTTACAGCGAATTTGTAAGTAATGAAAACAAAATCTGAATTGCTTTTGCAGACATATATTGAGAACCACATCGACGACGAGCCTGCGTTGCTTACGGAGTTGCGGCGGCAGGCGCATCTCACGCTGTTGCACCCACGAATGCTGTCGGGACACGTGCAGGGACGGATTCTCAAAATGTTTATGCAGATGATTAATCCGACCCATGTTCTTGAAATTGGAACCTACACTGGCTATTCAGCGTTGTGCATTGCCGAAGGTTTGTCGGACGGGGCAAAACTCGACACTATTGAAATCAACGATGAGTTGGAAGATAAAATTTTGAAGTTCTTCAACTTATCGGAACACGGAAAGAAAATTCAGTTGCACATCGGCGATGCATTGGAAATCATTCCATCGTTTCCGTACGAATTCGATGCGGTATTTATGGACGGAAACAAACGCCATTATGTTGCCTACTACGAGGCATGTATGGAAAAACTGCGTTGCGGAGGTTACATTTTCGCCGACAATACCCTGTGGGATGGTCACGTGGTTGACGAAATCCACGATAAAAATGATTTGCAGACGAAGGGAATTATGGATTTCAATGATTTGGTAAAACAGGACGAACGTGTTGAAACAGTGATACTTCCCATTCGTGATGGCATAACAGTTTTACGGAAAATTGTATAATTTTTCGGGAATGTTATGAAAAATAAAAGAAATGTGTATATTTGCACCACCAAATGCCAAAGTGGCGGAATTGGTAGACGCGCTGGACTCAAAATCCAGTGATAGCAATATCGTGCGGGTTCGATTCCCGCCTTTGGTACTAAGTCTTAGCAATAAGACTTTTTTAATGGTTCCTTGGATGAGTGGCTTAGTCAGCGGTCTGCAAAACCGTGTACGGCGGTTCGAATCCGCCAGGAACCTCACAAAAAAAGCGAAATGCATTGTGCATTTCGCTTTTTTCGTTTAGGAGGATCTATTAAATTTCCAAATTCTTCTCGTCGTATTCGGCAATTTCACGCAGACGGCCATAATGTTCGTCGTGCTGGCTTCGATCAAGGCCAATTTCTTCGCAGTCGGCACCAACACGCATTGGAATCATCTTGTTTGTAATCCAATAAAGTCCATACGAAACACCGAAGGTGTAAACAAACACCACAATAACGGCAATCACGTGATTTACAAAGAATTGAATGTGCGAGATGCCTTCCTCTGCCAATTCGGGTTCGTATTTATAAACGAAGATTCCCGTCAGCAATGTACCTACAATTCCGCCTAATCCGTGGGTTGGGAATACGTCAAGTGCATCGTCAACGGCGGTTTTCTTGTTCTTAATGTAACATGCTGTGTTACAAATGAGTGTCGTGACGAATGCTATCAGCACGCTCTCCGAAGTGCTAACCCATCCAGCCGATGGCGTGATTGCAACTAAACCTACCACGCCGCCAACCGACGCGCCCATAGCCGAAGGTTTTCTGCCGCGGATGCCATCGAAGAACAACCACGTAAGCATTGCTGTGGCCGCCGCCGTGTTTGTGTTTAGGAATGCTTTTACTGCCACTTCGTTCGCGGCAAGACTTGAACCCGCGTTGAATCCGAACCATCCAAGCCACAACATCGACGCTCCTAAAACCACATACGGAATATTTGCTGGCTGTGACTCCAAATTACGACGTTTTCCAAGAAACAGCGCTCCCACAAGTGCCGCAACTCCCGATGACGCGTGCACCACAATTCCACCAGCAAAATCCTTTACGTGCATTTGCGCGAAAAGTCCGTCGGGATGCCATGTGCAGTGAGCGAGAGGACAATAAATGAACAAACAGAATAATGCCATAAACACCATATAGCCCGAAAACCGCACACGTTCCGCAAATGAACCTGTAATAAGCGATGGAGTGATGATGGCAAATTTCATCTGAAATAAAGCATACAACGCGAGCGGGATTGTCAAGCCCAACTGTGTTGAAAGTTTGTCGGTTGCCTGCCCACCTACGTTGTGCATAAAGAAATATGTGCTTGGATTTCCAACTATGCCGCCTAAATCGTCTCCAAATGCAAGACTGAATCCGCAAAACACCCAAATCACACTGATAAGTCCCATTGCCACAATACTTTGCAGTATAGTTGAAATAATGTTTTTCTTGCGAACCATTCCTCCGTAAAACAACGAAAGTCCTGGAGTCATCATCAGCACGAAAATTGTTGCTGTAAGCAGCCACGCCACGTCGGCGAGATTAATATTGTCGCTCAATGTCCAAATTTCTGGTTGTGCTGGAACAAAACAACCAATTACCGTAATGGCTAACAAAATAGCCATAAATACATACCATCTTTTTTCCATATCTCTACATTTTATATAGTTGTACTTATAATTTGTAATAAAACTGCGCAAATATATAACAAAAGGTAATTGCGTAACAAAATCGAATTGAATTATTTAATCAAATGTGAATATTTACGAATGAATCGTAAGTATAATATACGTTTTTTGCGTAAAACTATAATTTCACGATTGGATATTTCCCTATTTTGTGCTAACATTGCCGCACAAAAACTGAAACAATGGACCATTTACCGAAAGATCCCTATATGTTGGTGTCGAGCATTAATATGCTCCTCCGTGATGATGAGTTTGAGTCATTGGATTCGCTCTGCAATAGTTTCAATTGTGCTGAAAGCGAGATTATTGACTATTTGGCAAAATACGATTTTGTGTATAGTTCCGAGCAAAAACAATTTCGACCAAGTGGTTATAATGCGTAGCAAATGATTTCCAAGGCGAGCATAGAAACGGCGTATTGCTTTCTGCATCAGAAATTGCGGGTGTTTGAATATTCCACGCTCGATTGGCAAAAGGACGACATTGAAATTGCAATAGATTCGTACGTCGCAACTATGCCCAAGGAATTGTATGATATGCTCGCCGATGGGCAAAACGACTTTCTCCGCGACCATTCCCGCTTTGAATCGGACATGAGGTCGGCGGTTGGGAAGCTGGAAACGTTGTTGCAATTAAATGGCTAAGATTATTGCTTGAGTTTTTTGAGAAATTCCACAAATTTTGCGGTCGCACGACCTCTGTGGCTCATTCCGTTTTTTTGGTCCAACGGCATTTGCGCAAATGATTCCGAATAACCTTTGGGTACAAAAATAGGGTCATATCCAAAACCGCCCACGCCCATTTTTTCAGTGGCGATTTCGCCTTCCACTTCTCCGTTGAACAAATATTCTTTCCCATCGATTATACACGCAATCACTGTTTTGAAGCAAGCTCTTCGGTTTTTCACGCCGTTCATCAAACGCAATGTTTTTTGGATATTGTCCTCGGGTGTGCAGTCATCGCCGGCAAAACGGGCTGTGTAAACGCCAGGGGCTCCGTCGAGCGCGTCGATTTCAAGACCGGTGTCGTCGGCAAAACAGTTTTTCCCTGTTTTGTCATACACCCAGTGGGCTTTTTGCAAGGCATTTTCCGCCAACGTTTCGCCCGTTTCGGGAATTTCACCCTCGCAACCAGCTTGTTTCAAATTGAGAATTGAATATTCTCCACCAATGATTTTCGAGATTTCCTCTAATTTATGTCTGTTATTCGACGCAAAAACGAGTTCCATTGTCTTTTTTTTGCAAAAATAGCGATTGACAAATAAAAACAGAGATTTTTGTGAAAAACTATTGCTGATTTTCTTGAAAGTAAGACAGAAGCACTTTGTACGCCTCGGCTTTTTTTGTCAGAGCCAGCGGGTATGCCCGCGACGACGACGGCATACGGAATAATTCATATTGTTTTTTGCCAATGGTTACAGTTTCTGATTTTCCAACGGTAGGTTTGGCACATCCATACTGCGAAACTAATACATCGGTTGCTTTTTCTCCAGTAGTTACAATTGCCTTACACTGAGGAATTTGTGCTAACAGCGCTTCAATGTCGGTTGGCTCGACTACTTCTAAGAATTTGTCGGAGGCATTTTCCTGCAACCGTTTTACGGCTGATGCTGTGTCGAAAAATGCGAATCCGTATGTGTTGCAAAAATCCACTATTTTCTGATAGTTGAATTTTTTCTCCGCGGTAATCACAAAATGATTCGCATCGTTGAAAAAAATCAATCCCCAAATCCGCCACATATCGTTCAGGAAATTCGGATAGAAAAACTCCATTGACCAGCGTTTCTGTGGGGGAGGAAAACTTCCAAGAAACAAAACCACCGTGTTCGGAGGCAAAAATGGTTGCAAAGGATGTCGTTCTGTTTGAATCATATCACAAAATTACAGCTTTAATTTTTATATTTACCACAAAATTTTGCAAGATGATTCGCACAAACTTTTCATTACTCCAGTACAATACGTTCGGCATAGACGAAACTGCCCAACAATTTTTTTCGTTTTCCTCAATTGACGAGCTTGTTGATTTTCTTACAAATGGATTTCAGAAAGACGAACCGTTTTTTGTGTTGGGCGGCGGTAGCAATGTGTTGTTGACAAAACCATTTGCAGGAACAATTATCCATCCTGAAAATAAAGGAATTTCTATTGTTGAAGATGCTGATAATGAGATATTTGTGAAAGTTGCGGCTGGCGAAATTTGGGATGATTTTGTATTGTGGGCGGTGGAACATAATCTGCATGGTGTTGAAAATTTATCGTTCATCCCTGGATGTGTTGGCGCGAGTCCTGTGCAAAATATTGGCGCGTATGGTTCCGAAGCGAAGGATTCCATTTATCAGGTTGAATGTATGTCGGTTGCTGATGCAAACCTGCGGGTTTTCACCAACGAAGAATGTAAATTTGGCTACCGCGATAGTGTTTTTAAGCACGAAGAAGCAGGAAAATATATCGTTATCAACGTGATTTTCAAATTGTTGAAGCAAGCTCCTTTCAACCTTGGGTATGGTAGTCTGCAAGGAATCGACCCAACTACGGCAACTTTGCAATCTGTTCGTGATGCAATCATCGAAATTCGAAAAAGCAAACTTCCCGATCCGAAGGAAATTGGCAGTGCGGGTAGTTTTTTCAAGAATCCGATAGTGCCGAATGCACAAGCCGAACTGCTAAAACGCAAATATCCCAATATGGTGACGTATCCTGCCTCCGAAGGGTTTACAAAAATTGCCGCTGGCTGGCTCATTGATTCGCTTGGCCTGAAAGGATTTTCAATTGGTGGAGCGCAAGTTCATCCAAAACAGGCATTGGTGCTCACCAATAAAGGAAACGCCACGAGCAGTGATGTGGTTTCGCTCGCACAACACATTCAACAACAGGTGTTTAATACGTATCAAATTGCAATTTCGCCCGAGGTGATTTATCTGTAGCTTTTCGTTGAAAACATATCTTTCGCAATTTTCCATAAAATCATATATTTGCGTCACAAAATTCTTTCAAATGGACATTCATTTTTCTCAACAGACAGGTACAATTCAGGTTGTTGTTCAAGACAAACGGACAAATAAAATTTTACGTGTTGGTTTTGCTGACGAGGCAACATTTTTTAAAATGGACGAAACAAAACAAGTGTATTTGTTGAAAAACGGTAAACCAGAACAACTTACGGGTGGTGAATATTTCAAACCTATCGCAGTTGATACGATTATTCCGAACGAGGATGGCTCTGCAATCGTGGTTCGTGCGATTCCCGATGGTTCAACAACTGGCGCTGATTCGTTCCTTGGCGAGAAAAATATGGAAGATTTGGCGTTCCTGTCGTATTTGCAGGATTTTATAGAACGACGGAAAAAGGAAATGCCCGAAGGTTCCTATACCACAAAATTGTTTACCAAAGGAATCAACAAAATTTCGCAAAAGGTTGGCGAAGAGGCAATTGAAACGGTGATAGAAGCCACAAACGGCACGAAAGAACAATTGCTGTACGAATCATCAGATTTGATTTACCATTTAATTGTGCTTCTTACCGAAAAAGGTCTCCGCATTGAGGATTTGGCACGTGAATTAAAGGCTCGCCATAAAGAATAACATTCAAAATGGGTGAAAGTCAGCGTCATAGTGTTATTGAAATTACCGATGTTTCAATTGGCTATCAGGGGAAACATAACACCACGACGGCTGTGTGTGAACATCTTTCGGTAACGGTTTCGCAAGGAGAATTGGTTTGCTTGTTGGGACCGAACGGCTGCGGAAAATCCACATTCATACGGACTATAGCGGGAATGCAACCAGCGTTGCAGGGCAGCATTTCGCTTGATGGCCAGCTAATTACCACAATGCGTCCCGACGATCTTGCCAAGAAAATGAGCGTGGTGTTGACTGACCGCATCGACGATGTGAATATGAGCGTGTACGATATTGTGTCGCTTGGACGCTATCCATACACAAATTGGTATGGAAAAATGACCGACAATGATGAACAGGTGATTTTCGACGCAATGCGGAAAGTGTCGGTCGAAATGCTTGCAGAACGTCGTTTTCAGGAGTTGAGCGATGGCGAGAAACAACGCACGATGATAGCGAAGGCGTTGGCGCAAGATACTTCCTGCATCGTTCTCGACGAACCCACCGCACACTTGGATTTGCCCAATAGAATTGAAGTGATGGAACTTTTGAAGGTTTTGGCGCACAGCACGAAAAAATCCATTTTGGTTTCCACGCACGAGTTGAGCCTTGCCTTGCAAGTTGCCGACAATATTTGGTTGATGCAGAAAAACGGACCGATGCTATATGGCGCGCCACAGGAATTGGTGCGCAACAAATCGTTTGAACAAGCTTTTAAACTTGATTCTACGGTATTAGAACGTTTCCTTATGAATCTTGTCTAACTGCAAGCGGTTGAGGTCGAACGGTTTACGTTCCTCTTGTTTGTAACCCATTGCTATCACCGACAAAACCTCGTAGTTTTCGGGTATGTTGAACGCTTTTTTCAAAACCTCCGAAGCACTTTCGCCTGATTCCTTCGCACGTTTGCGGATTTGTACCCAGCAGCTTCCCAAGCCCAAATCTTCGGCTGCAAGATGCAGATATGCCGAGGCAATGGAACAATCTTCGACCCACACGTCGGTTTTCGTCGTGTCGGCAATTACGATTACGGCAAGGGCGGCATCTTTTACAAATGCGGCACCAGCTTGCTTGCACGTGGAAATTGTTTCCAACGATTGCTTGTCTTCCACAAAAATAAATTCCCACGGATTGGCACGATGTCCCGACGGACTCATCAATACAATCTGTTTCAGTTTTTCTTGTATTTCCTGCGGAACAGGCTTGTCGAGAAACGTTCTCGTACTTCTTCGTTTTTGTGCTAAGTCAAAAAATGTTTCCATATTATTTCTTGTGTAAAACCTTGTAAAACAAATAAATCATAACTGCCGTTACCGACAATTGCACTGTAAGCATTAATATGAGAGCCGATGTTGACATTATTCTATCTTTATTTCTTCGAAATTATGTTGACGTGCGAATCGTATGAATACGCACAGTAAAATCAAAAACAATAGTAATCCGATTCGGCAAATATCGACGTAAAAAACGTTGTTCACAACGTCGCCCTTGTAAATCGGCGAGCCAAGCGTAACAAAATCATCAATGGAAACAAGCACTTCGGCGTCAGCTGGAAGTTTATACGTTTTATCGCCAATTACTACTTCCGTTTCTGAGATCTTTTTCACCTCGCCTTCGTTTTCGGCATAAAATTCATCGGCAAACCAATCCTTGTTTGGTCCCACATTTTGATGACGCAATTCGCCAATGATACTTGAATCGTCGAGTTCCCAACCTTTGAAACTCAGCAAAGACCAATCGTCGTTCTTTGGTTTTATGATGGCTGCTACAAATATTATAATCAGCATTGTAGGCGTAATGAATTTCAGTATGAATTTATATACTCGAGGCAGACGCAGTTCGGCATTGTCGGTTATTAGTTTCCAACCTTTGTTCACGCCCAGAACCCACGAAAATGCAACTGTTTCCAGCAACGCAAACAAGAACAGCGATACCGTTCCGCCCCAGAAGTCATACTGGTCGAACACGCCTTTGTCGAAAAACAAGATACAAGGTAAAGCCAAGAAGAACAACAAGATACCGAAACGGAACGAACTTTTTCGTTGCGTCCAGTTGTAGTTCCGTGCCAAAAATGCGATGAACGGCTGGCTGATGGAAATTGACGACGTGATTGAAGCAATGAACAATATGCCGAAGAACGCAAGTCCCGCAAGGCACGAAAGCACGTCGCCCCACTGCTCGAACAAGAATGGCATTGTGCGGAAACCAAGGCCGAAACCGCCCATTCCCGTCAGTTCCACAACCTTGTCAACGCCAAGATAACCGATGGAAATAGGAATGATGATGGCACTTCCGAGGACGATTTCCGCAAATTCGTTGGTGAATGCCGAGGTCATTGAGTTCAAGGCAATGTCGTCGTTCTTTTTCATATACGAAGCGTAGGTTTGTATGGCGCCCATTCCCAACGACATAGTAAAGAATACCTGCCCTGCCGCCGACAGCCATACTTTTGGATTTGCCAACGAATCAACGTCGATTGTCCATAAGAAATCGAGAGCCACAACGCTGTCGAATTTTGCCCCCGCAACGCCCGCTTTCATTGTGTAGGCCTTGTAAGCCAAGAAAAATCCAAAAATAAGCAAAAGTGGCATACTGATTTTCGAAGCCCGTTCAATTCCTTTTGAAATGCCGTTTGCCAAAATGAATATGTTGATGAGCAAACAGCAGATGAACATTATCAGCGTGTCGGACGGAAATCCGAGCGTTGAGGTTGTCAGGTCGATGTATTTGTCAAAAAAGGCAGAAACCTCGTATTCGGTCATTCCGTCGAATGTGCCAATTACAGAGTGGATGGTATATGACAGAATCCAACTTTCTATGTAACAATAGTATGCACAAATCACGAAACTCGAAAAGAGGCATAACGCGCCAGAATATCGCCAAAAATGGTTTTTGTTCAAGGTCTGCATAATTGTTGGAGGAGAATGTCTTCCGAACTGTCCGCCGAATTTTCCTGTTGACCATTCTATCATAGCCAGAGGCAAGCCGAGCAGAAGAAACGACACCAAATAGGGAATGATGAACGCCCCGCCGCCATTCTGAACGGCCTGCACGGGAAAACGGAGAAAGTTTCCCAAGCCGACGGCGCTTCCCGCCATCGCCAAAATCAGTCCCAATCGGGAGCCCCACGTTTGTTCAGTCTGTGCCATACATTTATAATTATGCAAAAATAGCGAATTTCTTGGAAAAATCACAACAAGGGGATTTGTTTCAAGAAAGGGACGATTCACATTTATCTGAAGGAAATCCATTTATATAGGTATCTTCCAAGATTCCTTACAAATTATTTTTGCATTTCTCAAAAAAAGTTACGATTTGTTGGGGTCGTTTCAAAAATATTGCTACCTTTGTAAGGTGTAAATTCGTACGTAGTATAAATTTTTGAGAATATGCTTGTAAAAATGTCAAAAAGGAAATTTCTAATTATTTGTTTTTCATTCCTTTTTTCATGTATATCGTTCGCCAACAATGAGGAATCTAATGGCGAAAAACCTCAATTTAATATTAACGAAACTATTTTCGGACACATTGGCGATAATCATTATTGGCATATGTTCGACATCACACAAGAAGATGGAACCGAACATCCTGTAGGATTCGCGTTGCCTGTAATTTTGGTAAATACTAATCCGTTCAATATAGACGTGTTTATGGCAAGTGAATTCGAACACGGACATAAGGCTGTGACCAAAGGCGACCATACGTATAAAATGGTGGCGCAAGAAATGGGCGGACAAAAAATTTTATATTGCGATGAAAATGGCGAGGTTACAGAAGACGGGCCGCTTGATTTCTCAATCACGAAAAACGTGTTCACATTGTTCCTTGTCGCTATTATTATGTTGGTGATGTTCATTGGTTTGGCTGGCGTGTACAAGCGCCGTCAAGGTCAGGCGCCAAGCGGTTTTCAGGCGTGGTTGGAGCCAGTGATTTTATTTATCAAAGAAGATGTGATTGAACCAAATCTTGGCAGACATGCCGATAAATACACTCCATATTTGTTGACAGTGTTCTTCTTTATTTGGATTTCAAATATGATGGGATTGATTCCGTTCTTCCCAGGGAGCGCCAACCTGACGGGTAACATAGCCGTTACGTTCGTGTTGGCGGTATTCACGTTAATTATTACAAATGTTAGTGGAAACAAAGAATATTGGAAAGATATTTTCTGTATGCCAGGTTTGCCTTGGCCGTTGATTCCAATTATGGCGGTGGTTGAGGTCATTGGTATTTTTACGAAGCCGTTCGCGTTGATGATTCGTTTGTTCGCAAACATCACCGCAGGTCACATCATCGTGTTGAGTTTGACCTCGTTGATTTTCATTTTCGGAACGTTGGCGATAGCTCCAGTTTCGGTGTTCTTTGTAATGTTTATGGATGTGCTTGAATTATTCGTTGCCGCTTTGCAGGCCTACATATTTACAATGTTGTCAGCGTTGTTTATTGGATTGGCTATGCCAGAGGGACACGAATAAGAAGATAAGAATTTTTATTGTTTAACTTAAATTTAAATTATTATGTCATTTATCGCAGCAGGTATCGGAGCCGGACTAGCAGTAATTGGAGCTGGTATTGGTATCGGTAAAATTGGTGGTTCCGCAATGGAAGCTATTGCGCGTCAACCAGAAGCTTACAGCAAGATTCAAACAGCTATGTTGATTGCAGCTGCACTTGTAGAAGGTGTTGCGTTGTTCGCAGTCGTAGTTGCTTTGATTGCAAAGTAAAAACAACCAATGGGGAGTCTTTCGGAGCGGTTGGCTCCGAAAGAGTTCCCTTTTGAAAAAAGGAATTTTAATAAAAACTATATAATATGGATTTAGTAACTCCCGGTATAGGTTTAGTCTTTTGGACAACCGTCACATTTTTGCTTGTAGTGTTCCTACTCATCAAATTTGCGTGGAAGCCAGTGCTCGGAATGATAAACGAGCGTAATAAATCGATTGAAGACGCGCTGAAACTTGCTGAAACAACCAAAGCGGAAATGGCGAAACTTCAAGCCGATAACGAGCGAATCATCGCCGAGGCACGCAAGGAACGCGACAACTTGTTGAAGGAAGCTCGCGAAATGAAAGACCAAATGATTGCGCAGGCGAAATCGGAAGCATCGGCGGAGGCAAATAAAATTATGGCTGCCGCAAAGCTTTCTATTGAAAACGAGAAAAATCAGGCTATGCAGGATTTGAAAAATCAGGTCGCCACGCTTTCGTTTGAAATTGCAGAAAAGGTTATCGGCAAAGAACTTGAAAACAAAAAAGTTTCGGACGAAATCATTGCCGAGTCCATTAAAAATCTCAAATTCAATTAGTTGATACATAATAAACATCTACTATGAATCAAAGTAAAATTTCAGTCCGATACGCAAAAGCATTCTTCGAATTTGCTAAAGAAAAAGGCATTTTGGAGAAGGTGATTGACGACGTGAAACTTATTTCGGCGAGTCTGAACGAAATCCCGGAATTGGCGGAGGTTTTTCAAAATCCAATTGTGAAACCAAGCGGCAAAAAGGCGTTTGTTTCAAGTTTGCTGAAAGGCAAAGTGTGCGAAGAAACAATCGAATTCCTCAGTTTGGAGATTGACAACGGACGCGAAATGTACACGCAGGACATTTTACGCAACGTGCTTACCATTTACCGCAAGGAACAGGGCATCACTGCTGTTACGCTCACATCGGCAAAACCGTTGACCAAAGCGCAGGAAAAATCGGTTGCCGACCTTGTGAAAAAAACTCGGAACACCGAAGTGGAAATGCAGACAAAGGTTGACCCATCGCTGATGGGGGGCTTTATTCTTCGTATTGAAGACCAACAATACGACGCGAGCGTAAGTTCACGACTGAAACAAATTAAAAAAGAAATGATTGCAAATAATTAAGTGTAAACTATTTAACTATGGCAGATATAAAACCAGCAGAAGTTTCGGAAATTCTAAAAAAGCAGCTTGAAGGCTACAAAACCGAAGCTGAACTTGAAGAAGTGGGTACAGTACTTTCGGTAGGCGATAGTATTGCCCGTATTCATGGTTTGACGAATGTGCAGGCCAACGAAATGATTGAGTTCTCAAACGGGACGAAAGGTATTGTGCTCAACCTTGAGGAAGACAATGTGGGTGCGGTGCTTCTTGGTGAATCCGATGGAATCAGCGAGGGCGACACCGTAAAACGAACCCAGAAAATCGCTTCTATTATGGTTGGCGAAAGCCTGCTTGGACGTGTGGTAAACACCTTGGGTGAACCTATCGATGGTAAAGGCGACATTACTGGCGAACTGATTGAAATGCCTTTGGAACGTAAGGCCCCGGGTATTTTGTTCCGTCAGCCCGTAAACGAACCGTTGCAGACAGGTATCAAACCTATCGACGCAATGATTCCTATTGGACGTGGACAACGTGAGTTGATTATCGGTGACCGTCAGACAGGAAAGACGGCAATTGCCATTGATACTATTATCAACCAAAAAGAATTTTACGAAAAAGGTCAGCCTGTATATTGTATCTATGTGGCTATCGGCCAGAAAGGTTCTACTGTGGCAAGTATCGCAAAAACGCTTGAAGAACACGGTGCTATGGCTTATACGACTATTGTGTCGTCAACGGCTTCTGACCCAGCCGCTTTGCAGTATTATGCTCCGTTCGCAGGTTGTGCCATCGGTGAGTACTTCCGCGATACTGGTCGTCCAGCGTTGATTATCTATGATGACTTGTCAAAACAAGCCGTTTCATACCGCGAAGTGTCGTTGTTGCTCCGTCGTCCACCAGGGCGTGAGGCATATCCGGGCGATGTGTTCTATTTGCACTCTCGTTTGCTTGAACGTGCAGCAAAAATTATTGCTAACGACGAAGTCGCAAAGAATATGAACGACGTTCCTCCTTCGTTGAAAGGTAAGATTAAGGGTGGTGGTTCGTTAACTGCTCTTCCAATCATTGAAACACAGGAAGGTGACGTTTCTGCATATATTCCAACCAACGTGATTTCAATCACCGATGGTCAGATTTACCTTGAATCAGGTTTGTTCCACGCAGGAATCCGTCCTGCAATCAACGTGGGTATCTCGGTATCGCGTGTGGGTGGTAACGCACAAATCAAGGCTATGAAGAAAGTCGCTGGTACGTTGCGTGTGGACCAGGCACAGTTCCGTGAATTGGAGGCATTTTCTAAATTCGGTTCCGACTTGGATGCCGCTACAATGGCAGTGCTCAACAAAGGCCGTCGTAATGTGCAGATTCTGAAACAAGGACAATATTCTCCAATGAAGGTTCAACATCAGGTTGCTATAATCTACTGCGGAACGCAAGGATTGTTGTCGGATGTTCCTATAGACAAGGTGCTTGACTTTGAGAAGGAATATTTGGAATATCTTGATTTGAAACACAAGGATACTCTTGACAAAATTGCCGGTGGTGCTATCGACGACGACATTAAGAGCGTGTTGGCTGCGGCAGCAAAAGAAGTTTCGGCAAAATATAAAAAATAGTTTTGTATGGCAGGAATAAAAGAAATACGCATAAGAATTGCCTCGGTAAGCAGCACGCAAAAAATCACCAGCGCCATGAAAATGGTGTCGGCGGCAAAATTGCGTAAAGCGCAGCAGGCGGTTGTGCAAATGCGTCCGTATTCCGAAAAATTGCAGGAAATCCTGCAAAATGTGAGCAGTGGGCTTGAATCGAACGAAGGCAATATGTACGCCACCGTTCGTCCCGAAAATAAAATATTGGTTGTCGCCGTGGCTTCGAACAGCGGACTGTGCGGTGGTTTCAACTCGGGTATAGGGAAAGCAGTTGCTTCGCTCGTAAAAACGGACTACGCAGACCAATTTGCCGCATCGAATGTTGATGTGTACGCAATCGGGAAAAAAGTGTGCGATTCTTTGAAAAGCAAGGGGATAACTCCCAAAAAATCGTTCTTCGAAATTTTTGACCGCCTTACCTACGAGGAAGCGTCGAATATTTCAATGGAAATAATGAACGACTTTGCTTCGGGAGTGTATGATAAAGTTGTGGTTGTGTATAACAAATTCAAAAACGCTGCCACGCAGATTATCACAACAACCCAATATCTGCCAATTGTACAAGACGAATCAACAACGAAAAAAACAGGTTTCAACTACGATTATATTTTCGAGCCAAACAAGGAATATATAGTCAATGAATTGATTCCACGTTCGTTGAAGACGCAGTTTTTCAGCATATTGCTTGAATCGTTCGCTTCGGAACACGGAGCCCGGATGACGGCAATGCACAAAGCTACCGACAATGCCGGTGAGTTGTTGAAATCGTTGCGCATAGAGTACAACAAAGCCCGTCAGGCGGCAATCACCAACGAGCTGAACGAAATTGTGAGCGGTGCAAACGCTTTGAAAGGCTAACATACCGTTCGTCAACACTAAAGCCGACCCCAACGGGTCGGCTTTTTTTATACAAAAATTTTATACATTTGCCCCGAAAACAAATAGCGATGTCGATTAACGAAATACAAGACGAAATAATTGAAGAATTCAGCTTGTTCGACGACTGGATGGATAAGTATCAGTACCTCATTGATTTAAGCAAAAATTTGCCGATAATTGACGAGAAATACAAGCAAGAAAATTATCTTATCAAAGGTTGTCAGTCGCAGGTATGGCTTTTCGCCGAGGAAAAAGACGGGAAAGTTTTTTTTACCGCGGATTCCGATGCCATTATCACGAAGGGAATTATTTCGTTGTTGATTCGTGTGATGTCGGGACAAACACCGCAGGACATTTTAGATTGCGATTTGCATTTTATCGAGGCGATTGGTTTGAAGGAAAATCTTTCTCCGACACGCTCCAACGGCTTGTTGTCGATGATTAAACAAATGAAAATCTACGCTTTAGCATTCAAAACACAAGAGAAATAATGACCGACGAAGATAAAGAATTGAAGCGAATCAAGGACGAGGTTGTAGAAACGTTGAAAACGGTTTACGACCCGGAAATTCCTGTGGATATTTACGAATTGGGGTTGATCTACAAAATTGAATATAAACTTCCAATCGTGGAGATTGATATGACGTTGACTTCGCCGAACTGCCCAATGGCAGAACCTCTTGTGTATGAAATCCAAACAAAGCTAAAGCTCATTAACGGCGTGGAAGATGTTGCTGTCAATATTGTGCTGGAACCTGAGTGGAATCAGGATATGATGACGGAAGAAGCCAAGTTGAAACTTGGGTTGTTGTAGTTTTCCCCACGCACTAAAATTTTTTCGAAAAAATCGTACGTTTTTACGGGGATAGTGTTATATTTACACTTTGTAACATTCTGATACTGTTGGCAGTCTATTATGTTACAATGAAAAAGTTTTGAAATTAAAAACATACGATTTATGAAACGAATATTCATTACATTCGGTTTGATACTTGCTACTGCGGTAGTTTCGTTTGGACAAACTGCTATTGTTGGCGGTACTACTTTTGACCAAAAGGAAGGATATGACGATTGGGGGTGGGATTTTTCCACGGTTGAACAATTAGGTCCAGCGGGAAACCAATTCTCGGCGGCCCAAGATTATATGTCTGACGCAGATGATTTCGCACAAGGAAACTCTGCATGGGTGGTAATCGACAATCCAAGTAAAATTGACGAGGATGATTTTCCTGATATTGACGATGCTATGTTTGTATCGAACATTGTGGGCATTTCCGCAACGGGTGATATTTTCACATATACGGTAAACGGCTTACGACCAGGAACTCAATATACCGTCACGATGAAAATTTGGTTATTGAAAGGTCCGGCGAACTGCAATACGTGGGATCAATTGGCAGGTTTGATGGTTGGATCTGACTACGATTCATATGGTTCCCCAAAAGGGGCAAAAGGTGATATAAGCGTGTTTACCGGTGCCGACATCGGGACTTCCCAAACGGTGACAATGACAGGAACTTTGGGCGCTTCACAATCATCGACGGTAATCAAAGTTAAATTAGGTTATAACTTTAATTCTCAAGCAGTTATAGGTATCTCCGATATAAAAGTGACGGGAACAATCAATCCAAAAGCATTGTCGGGACAAGGAACAGAAATGTGTCGTGGCGAACAAACGTTGCTCATTCTTGATAGAGATTATGGGAAAAACGCGACAATCAAATGGGAAAAATCAACCAATGGTTCTTCTTGGACAACCGCGTCAACAAAACCAAGTTTGTACGATGAAGTCACTTCGGCAAAAATGTATTATCGAGCAACGGTAAACGGTGTTACAACCGATCCGTTGGAGGTGACAACAATTACATGTTGTGAAACGCAGGTTGACGGTCAAACGGTATATTCTTCGCGTGAAACCATCTTCTACGAAGATTTTGGCTATTTTACCGATCCTCACACATATATTGACACAAAAGGGAATGAGTCAACTACGCCATCAAATTGGTATCCATATCGTGCTGATGTGAATTTTGATTTAAACGGTGCGGGTACGTTTGACCAAGCAGGAGATGTAGGCGATGGCCACTATGCGGTGATCGTTCCGACTGACAATGGATACTGTAACAATGCTGGTTGTGATGAGGGGAACAAGGCAACGTGGATGACGGGTAATGGTTCCATTACTACTGACCACACAAGCAAAATAAACGGTTTGGCTAATAGCGGTTGCTTATTCATAAATATTACGATGAACTTCACGGGAACAATATTCTCCCGTACAATTTCAGGACTTTGTACGGGGAAAGCCTTGTCGTTCGAAATGTATGCGGGTAATATGTCGGCGGGTGAAGACCCTGTTATTACACTGAATATCAAGGATAAAAGAGGCAATCTACTTGCTACGAGGGAGAATGTCCGTATTAGAGTTGGTACGGGTTGGAATCGAATTTCAATAGATGATTTGATTTTGAATGAATCTGATATTGTTGTTGAAATCCAAAGTTGGGGAACAAACTGGTCGCAGGGGCAGGATTTGTGTATCGACGACATTAAAATTATGGCTTGTTCGTCTCCGGCATTGGACTTGTTTTCAAATGTAGATGACTTGGAGCGTGCCACAAAAGTTTGTTCCGACCCATTTACTTTGGGGTCCGTTGCAAGTAATTTGTTGTCTTCATTTTATGGTTCGACGTTACAGTATTTATTCCAATATACGAAAACTCCCGATGTTGAGTCAAGTTGGGTTCAGATAGGGAATCCATCAAAAAACAGCACATACACTATTTCAAACCCTAAAGAATCGTCAATCTTTTCAGGTGTGAAACAAGGTGAATCCGTATATTTCCGTGTCGTTGCGGGAACGGCGTCAACATTGGCATCCACAGCAAACTTTTCTCAAACAAATTATTGTAAAAACTATTCAATTTCACCGTCGGTTGAGGCAATTATGGATTGCCCAACATGTACCGAACCTAAGCCATTGACCATTACACCAAGCGGGAAAACCGCCTTATGTCCGTCAGATAAAGTTTCGTTGACGGTAACTGCGCAGGACGACGCTTCGTCGTTTAACTATACTTGGTATAAAGGTGATGAAGTGTTGGCTACACAAACGGTAGCAACATTACCGTTAAATAACATTGAAGAAGCGGGAACATATAAAGTGTTGGTGAAAGATGTGAAATTTCCAACGCTGACCGCTTGCCAGAAAACAGCGGAAATTGAAATCACAAGTCTTCCGTATCCTTCGGTGACGATTGGCGCTGGTGGCGAATATTGCGAAGGCGACAATGTAAAAGACATATCGTTGACATTCACGGGAACGGCACCATTCACGTATACGTATGCTGAAAATTCAGGAACAGCGAAAAATGGTTCATCTACAACAACTTCGGGAAAAATTGTTCCTACGGCGACTGTCGCGTCTGGCGAAACATCGTCGGAATATGTTTATACAATTAAATCGTTGAAAGATGCGAATTGTACTGCACCTGCAGCAAACTACAGCGGAAGTTCCACGGTGACAATAGGAAAAGTTCCAACGGTTACTATTACGGCAAATCCAGAAAATGCGAAAGTGTGCGCGCCGGGAACAGTTGCCTTGTCGGCATCATCAACGGTGAGTGATGCATCATTTGCGTGGAGCGGAAATGGCAGTGGCTCGGCGGCATCTGTTACTGCATCAGCATCAGGCGATTATACAATCAAGGCGACAAACAAAGTTACTTCTACTTTGTCGTGCGAAAGTACTCCTGCAACAAAAACAGTTACAATAGAATCGAAACCTGTGGTGACGATTTCGGCAGATAAAACTACTGTATGTAGCGACGAAACAATTACCGTTACCGCAAGTGCGAAAATCAACGGGCAAGCCGCGGCAGGTGGCACATATACATGGTCGGGTGCAACGGGGACGGGCGCAACTGCCACAGCTACAAAAACTGCCACATGGCCAAATTCCGAGGAATCATCGGTAACGGTTGACTATGAAAGCGAAGCGGGCTGTAAAGCCGACCGTCCGACGGCGTTGTCGCTTACGTTTAATCCGTATCCAAATGCACCAACGGAAAGCAACCAAAAATCGTGGTGTATGAACGAGTCAGCGGCAAACAAAACGCTGGAAGCTACTGCCGATAGAAATTGCACGCTTACGTGGTACGATGCAAACGGCTCAAAACTGAATGCCGCTCCATCGTTCAGCATACAAACCAACGGCGAGTTTGATTATGCTGTTTCGCAGACGTATCAAGGTTGTGAAAGCGAACAAACGCCAATACACATTATTGTGAACAAAAAATTGAGTCCCGAAATCATAATTTCGACTTCGGAATTGTGCGAAGGTTCGACAACTGATGTCACTGTGGAAAAAGCTAACCAATATGAAGTAACGTGGTCGGGAACTGCGGCAACACAAGGTTTTGGCTCGACTGTGAATTCTGCAACGCCAACTTTTACCGCGCCTGCGGCGAATGGCGATATAAATACATACAACGTTCACGTGTATGTAAAAAATGCTGAATGCGATGGCGAAAGCGATGCAACTATTACGGTATATCCAAATCCAACGGTTACGTTGTCGGAACCTGACGCTATTTGTTCAGGAGAAACGGCGACTATTTCTGCAACAGTTACTGCAAAACCAAGTGAAAATGGTTCGTTTACTTGGAGTTCAAATGTTTCGAATGCTACCGAAACAAGTGCGTCATTCGGCGAAACTACTACGGGAACAGTGACGTATGATTTCACCAGCGCGAAGGGTTGTAAGGCAAAACGTGTCAGCCGTGATGTGACGGTGAAGCCAATTCCGTCGGCACCAGCAACAACCACGTTCTCAAAATGTCTTGATGCCGCTCCTGAAAGTCTTGAAAATTCTGTAACAAAGGCTTCAGGCGCAACGTTGAATTGGTACGGAACCAATGCCACAGGTGGAACGTCCACAACGGTGGCTCCAGTTCCAAGTACTTCGATGGCAACAGAGGGTACCTTATACTATGTAAGCCAGTCGGTTGACAATTGCGAAAGCGAGCGGGCTCCAATAACTGTGATTGTGCTCGAAGAGTTGAAGCCGGTAATTGTATTGTCCGACAATGGCGAAGTTTGTGAAGGTTCCGCTGTCAACGTTAGTTTAACGGATTCTTACCAAACGGTGGAATGGTCGGGAACGGCTTCGGCGGAATTTAATAGTACGAATACGGCAACGCCTGTTTTCAAAAACACAGCGGCTGCGAAAAATTATACCGTTGATGTTCGCGTGGTCGATGTAAATGGCTGCGAGGGAACAGGCACGGCAGAAATTATTGTAAATCCAAAACCAACGGCAGAACTTCACTCCGATAATCCAAATAATTGTATCAGCGAAACTACCGTTCAAACTATTTCTGCAACGATTACGCCTGATATGGATGGTACGGGTTCTTGGACTGTGGCTACCAAAACTTCGGAAAAAACAGCCACGTTCAAGCCAAGTGATTTTGCAGCTGGAACACAAAAAGTAACTTATAATTTCGAAAGCGAAAAAGGCTGTAAAGCCGACGAGACATCTATAAATATGGTTGTGTATCCATTGCCAACGCCAACGTTGACAGTTAGCAACAGTGATGTGTGCGAAAGTGGAAACAATAGTTCTGTGGTAACAATGAGTACAACAGGAACAAGCAATCCTGACGGTTTTGCATACACAATTGATAATGGAGGTACGATTGATGACAAAACGGGAGCATTCGACCCAACGCAAAATGCTGCAAACAAGGAATATACGGTCACTCTTACTTATACTGACGAAAATGGTTGTGTAAAATCAACATCCGACAAAATATTTGTTCACTCACTTCCTACGGTAGAAATTAATGCTCCTACGGAAATATGTTACAATGGGGCTGCGGCAACCATTACTGCTGATGTTAATCCTACCGGTGGCTCGGGCGTGTGGACGGGAACCGCATCGTCAACCGACCCAAGTTTCGACCCTGCGACAAAACTATCGGGTGTAAATGATATAAAATATGTTTATACCGATGTGTTTAAATGTCAGGATGAAAAAACTGTACAAACCAATGTGGTAAAGGTTGATGCGCCAACGGTTGGCCCAACACAAACGGTATTGATTACTGGTGGACAAGCTTCTGGCTCCGACGTGCTTACCGCAACAGCTTCGGAAACGGGCGACGTGATACAATGGCTGGAAGACGAGACGGGCGGCAATGTGATTGAAACGGCTACAAGTTATTCTATGGGAGCTGATGAAAACACTCCTGTTGGTTCATATAAATTTGCCGTGCGTGAATATCGTGTGGTTGATGGCAAGAATTGTTATAGCGACAGCACAATAGCAACATTGGTCGTTTCGGCATGTGAGGCTCTTGCACCTGTGGCAAGCGATTTATACGTTTGTCTCGGTGAAGGAAACGCCAACCAGGAACTTACAGCAGAAAGAAA
This sequence comes from Bacteroidales bacterium UBA3754, assembly GCA_002371705.1. Classification (GTDB taxonomy): domain Bacteria; phylum Bacteroidota; class Bacteroidia; order Bacteroidales; family UBA1715; genus UBA1715. Next base: position 24,970 of record DFGI01000008.1, on the reverse strand, counting down.
TGCAAGTTCAACAATTTCAGCTTCGCATATTTCTTGGTTGGACGATGACCCAGTTGGGAAGAATGGCGATGAATTCGACGGACATGTATTGTCGGGAGTTGGCATCAACGTTACAAACTACGAAGTTTCCAATGCAATATCCGAAATTAAGGATTTTGTATATTATGCAGCTGAATACGACGAAATAAATTCTTGCTGGTCGGCTGGAACAAAAGTTACTGTTCATGTGGTTGATACTCCAAATGTAACAATTTCAAGTCCGGCAAACATTTGTGCAATCGGCGACGAGGCTGTTCCAGTTACTGTGAATCCGCACACGGGAACGCTTACCGCAAACGCAGGTTCTGTTGATGGATTCAACTGGCTTCCAGGCGATTACTCTTCTAATGACGGAGACCATTTGGATGTGGAATTCACCTATAGCGTGAATAGCACGCCGTATGCTGATGGCACTGTTTGTACTTCGACGGTGAAGAGTGCCACTGCGGCGCATTTTATGAAATATCCTGATGCAAATCCAAGAACCTGGCTGATTGGCGACATTGAGCATTTGCCAGATTTAACGGGAACGCTCACATCAACGGGAAAAACAATGACGTGGTATGCAAATTCCGCAATGTCGTCGGTATTGCAACCAGCAAGTACTTCGGTATCGTATGCTGCCGATAAAGATGCTTTGATAAATGCGACGGCTGGACTTACTTCATACACAAAGAGTTATTGGATTACGCAAACCGATGAGTTTGGTTGCGAAAGTGAAGCTTCCGAGGTTATTCTTTCGTTGGTTGACTGTCCGTGGTCGGCACCAGAAGTTGTCGCTGTGGAAAAATGTTCGGGTGAAACACTTCCTGATATTTCTGCTACGGCAAGTGGAAATGTCACCACAATGGCAACGGGAAGCAAAGCAACAAAATGGTTGTGGTATTCCGCTGATAATCAATCAACTCCGCTTGAAACAAAAACAGAAAACGCAAATGCTTCAAGCTATGCGCACGGCGTGAATAATACTGTTACCGAAAATACAACTACCACATTCTATGTAAGTTATATGGCTGTTGAATCGTCGAGCGGTCAGGAGTGCGAAAGTCCAAAAACGCCAGTTACAGTTACGGTGAATGTGTTGCCTGAAATTACGGTTGAGGATGTTCAAATGTGCTATTCTCAAGGTAAAACAATCGTTACTGCAACGGTGAATGGCACCAGTTCCACAATGATTACCAATGGCGGCAAATGGACATTGGACGGTGCTTCTACCAACATTAATGAAACTTCGGGCGAAGTTGACCCAATGTTTGCGGGCGAGGTTGACGGAACATACAAGATTCAATATACGTACACCGATGCTAAAAACTGTACGAATAGCAGTAACGAAGCCAATCTTGTGATAGAATATCCTGAAGTGCCGAAAACCACTGATTATGTTGGAATGACATCGAACCCAATCCCTGTTGTATTACAGGCAGAAAATATTGAAAGTGAAACATCAGTTGTGGGGTGGTACCGCACTGCTTCGTCACGTAATGAATTGAGTGGCAACAATAATCCTTGGACTGTTGACGAGGCGATTATCAATCCAGCGGAACAAACAGAATCAGAAGGTATGGTGTTCTATGTCTCGCAAACGGTAAATGGTTGCGTGAGCGAACGTGCCGAACAAAAAATAACGATTGTTGATTGTCCGTGGACGATTGAAACTGTTGAAAATGCCGAAACTTGTCAGGGAATTGCATTTACCGAAGGTATGAAAGCGACTGCAAATGTTGGTGCTAATCCAGAAAAATGGAGTTGGTCAACTTCGACTGATTTGAACGAAATTGCGGGCGAAAGTGGCGTGGAATCTGCTTATAGCCAAGCTGCTGTTGATGCTGCTGGAGTAACAACATATTATGTTCGTTATTATGCATATTTTGAGACAGGCAAGCAATCGTGCTGGTCTGCACCTCGTGCAGTTACATCAACCGTGTATAGCAATCCTGTGGTTACATTCAGCACCGATGACCCACAATCGGTTTGCCATAGCGCAGGCGATGTCAGGGTTCGTGTGAATGCTGTTCCTGGTAGTGCAGGCGACGAGTCTGAAAATCCGTTGGAAGAAACCTCATGGACTACAACGGGCGCTGATGATTCGTTTACAACAGCAACGGAGTCGTATGCATATTTCAGCGCATCAAAACAGGATAGAAAGACCGATACATACACAATTTCGTATCGTGCGGTTGACAACAAAGGTTGTGTGGGAACGGCTGAACGTGAAATTAAGGTGATTTTCTTGCCAAAACCGACAACCGAAGGGTTTTACGCAATGACAAGCCAAAAAAATGATGTGGTTGTGAAAGTCACTTCCGAAATAGAATCGGACGCAACAATCCATTGGTTTGACTATGAAGCAGGTATGAGTCCAGATGTCCGTAAGAACAAAACAGACAATGGCGATGGAGCTACATGGAATACGGGTCTTGCTTACGACCGTGAAATAGAAAAAACATATTATGCCCGTCAATATGAAGGCTCGGCTGGTTGCTACTCTGAAGCGACAGAAGCATTGGTACGCTTGGTTCCGTGTCCAATTCCTAATGTAACTGTTGATGATCCAGTGGCTTGCGTATATGATGTGGCTGACGGTGCCGCTACAATAACTGCTGCTACCAATGACTGGACGGAACGTGACGGCTCGAAATCTGAGTTCCGTTTTTATACATCGGCTGATGCCACTGAATATGAACTTGGTGATGGAAATGGAAAATTCGATCCGAAAAGTGCTGTTGCTACGGCTAATGTATATGCTTACTACGTGTCGGAATACAACGCATTGCCGTTGAACGGTTTGACGAACCCTGAAGGATGCGAAAGCCACAAAGTAAAAACAACAGTAACTGTCAACGAAACACAGGCTCCGACAATTACTCCTGCAACCGATGCGGTTTGTGAGGGCGAAACTGATAAATTGTCTTTCAAGGCAACATTCAACGGAATTGGTTCAGGCGCAATTTGGTTTGAGGAAGATCCTGGAGAATATGGCGTGCCTACGGTAGTAGGTTCTCCTGCTCAAATGACGTTCAGTCCAACAGGCTACGAACCTAGCGACTATACAATTTATGCAGTACGGTTTGAAAATGATTGTTATAGTGAAAAGGCTTCTGCTACATACACAATCAAGCCTATCCCAACCGCACCCGAAGTTGAAGGTTCGGAAACGTGCGAAGGCACTGATACTGTGATTTCCGCTCGTGGCGTGGATGATGCTATTGTAAGTTGGTACAGCGATGCCGCTGGAAAAACATTCCTCGGCAAAGGAATCACATATCAGCCGAAAATTGGCGATATAGGCGAGCATACATATTATGCCGCGCAAACGGTTGATGGATGTCAGGGACCTTTGGCTCCAGTTGTGTATGAAATTAAAATGATTCCAAATGCACCAGCATTTAGAAATCCTGGGAATTTGTGTGAATATGATTCTGCTCCAACGCTTGTCGCTGAGCCTCGCGATGGTATGACTGTGAAATGGTATGCGCCTGAATTTATTGCTGATGGAGAAGAATATACACTGCAAGATTCTGATATGACCGCTGGTACAAAACGTTACAGTGTGACGCAAACCTTGAGAGGCTGCGAAAGTACTAAGGCTAATGTGGTATTTTCGGTATATCCAAAACCAAGTAGTCCACGTGTTACGGGTGCAAGTGTGTGTGAAGGTGATTCGTTGATTCCAACGCTTTCTACAGATTTTTCAACGGATTTGTGGTACATTGATTCCGATGCGCAAGTACCTGTGGGGAAAGGCTATACATACACGCCAGTTCCAGAAGAAGTTGGTAATAAGGATGTTATCTATTTCGTGGTTCGTGAACAACGAGGTTGCTATAGCGACACCGTTCCCGACACCTTGCACGTAATTGCCCGTCCAACATTCTCTATTGGTAACGATACAGTGCTTTGTATTTACGATTCTGTATTGACAATTCAGGCGAAGGATTACATGCCTGCGCTTACAGACCTCTCGTTTATGGAATGGACTGTTTCCAGCGAAACGCAATCGAAGAAATATGCTGATAACGCTGAACATAACGTTACGCCAACAAATATGATTACTGCCGTAGGCGACTACACTATTTCTGCTCGTTATATTTATCGAAGCGACGTTGCTACTTGTAGAAGTGATGTTCAGGAAATGAAATATTCCGTGAAAGCCCGTGCTCGAAAACCACTTGTGTTCTCTACGGTGATTTGTCAGGGCGACGATATTGACGAACTCCGTTCGTTGGGTAGCCCGAACACGGTGTGGAATAGTTTGGACGGCACGTTGCCTGATGTTTGGCATGGTCAATCATATAGATTCCAGCCTGGACAACGGCTCGACACTGGTTCGTATCGTTTTGAGATTTACGACTTGAATGTGTACGAAATTGGAGAAGAAGGCTCCGACCCGCTTGGTTGCGAGAGTGTTCGAGATACTATTACATTGGTGGTTGCACCAGGAGCACATACAAAATTGTTCGGACGTGATTCGGTTTGTATGGGAGCAATAGGCGAAAGCTATTACACACAATTTGAACCGACAAGCCAATATTTCTGGACGGTTACAGGTAATCATTTGAACTATTCAAAAGATGCGACATCCACTTCGGTACGCTATATTGATTGGCAGCAACCTGGTGTTGACACATTAATGGTATATGAACAAACGTGGGCAGGTTGCGAAGGTTTTGACACATTGATAGTGCAGATTGCGCCTGCGCCTGTCGCAAAATTCAGTTGGTCAATGCCAGGGTCGTCGAATGTTGTTGAATTGAAAGACAGCACTGTTCAAGACAGCTTGTGGACGACTGATGAATTTGGCGAACCCGTTGCGTTGCCAATTGAATACACAATGGCGTGGAACTTTGGCCACCAAGGTAGTGCAGAATCTGAAATAGACACATTGATACCATATAGTATGAGAAAATTCCCAATTCGCGAAGGTGGTTATCTCTATGGTTATAATTGTCCGATTTTAACGGTAACCAATGATTTTGGTTGTACAAGTACATATACAGAATGTATATTTGTGAATCTGTCGTCGTCGTTGTATGTTCCAACAGCATTTTCGCCGTCGAATCCCGCACATAGTGTGCGCACATTCCAGCCAAAAGGCTTCAATTTGCAAACTTGCGAAATTTCAGTTTACGATAAGTGGGGAAATCTTTTGTGGTTCTCCAACGAAGTGAAAGACGGCATGTTTGTTGGCTATTGGGATGGTCGTTACGATGGTAAGATGATGCAAAGTGGTTCGTATATCTGGAAGATGGAAGCAACATTCCTTGACGGACAAGTTTGGGATGGCTTTGACACGGGCAATGGCAAGCATACGAAATATGGCACAGTAACGCTTATACGATAAGACACAATAGGTTGACATATAAAATAAATGATGCAGTTCAGTAACTTTTTCTGCAAAATTATTGTCTTGGCTATATGATTGAATGTATATTTACCCTTTGGGGAATACAAAAATTATGTACTAAAACTCTATATTGATTTTGATGAGGGAATTTATTCACACATATTGCATTTTTTTGAGATATTTTCTAATCGCTTGTTTACTCTGTCTTAATTTTAGTTCATTTGCTCAAACATCTACAGCAAAATTGTTAAACCCTGATGGAAACGCATGGCAAAATAGTGGATATTCATGGGCATGCAATATGGAACCCAATGAAAACAATGGCATTTACAATGAAGCTTATCTAAAAGCTCGTTTAGGGTATCTGTGTGATGATGATTTTGGAGGAAAGAATCTCGTGAATTTGATAAGACTTGAAAAAGCAGAAGGTGAAGCTTTTGTAAATAGAGTACCAAAAGAATATTTTAGAAGGACATGTCTTTCTGTTTCCTATGACAAAGATTGGGTAACATGGCCAGATGATGCAACAAGAAACAATACATCAGATGTTGATGGTATTGTGATTCCAGATTCTCGATATCCAGCAGTTGTATATGCCTATAGTGTCCCCAATGCTGAACATCCTGGTTGTTATGATGTGTATTATTATGTAAGTGATGACTCAAAGCCTCTTGTGACAGGTACTTGTGCGAAATTGTTTAAAACAGGATTTGATAAAAATGAAACCTGTAGTGGTCAAACCGTGTATTATACGTCTAATTACGAAGACTTGAGCGGTATTGCGTATTGGGATTTTGAGAATGTTACGAATATGGCTGAAATGTTTGCTAATTGCACCAAAATCATAGATATTGATTTAAATGGCGTTTTTTCAAATTCATCGGGTATAAGTACCATGTTCAAAAATTGCACTTCTCTTGAATCCGTTTCAATCACGGGAATCACTAATAAATTTACAAGCTTTGCGAGTATGTTCGCAAATTTATTGAATCTTAAAGATGTCACAATTTCGGGTGATTTTTCGGGAGTGACAACATCATCTTCTATGTTTTCAGGTTGTATAAATTTGACTTCTGCAGATTTGGAGGGCGAGTTTAAAGTTTTGTCTGGTATGACTAATATGTTTTTAAACTGTAAAAGTTTGAAATCTGCTTCAATAACAGAACATGGTGACGATGCAGATGTTTCATTAAAGGGTGATTTTTCAAAAGTAACTTCATTAGGTAGTTTATTTAATGGATGTTCTGAATTACAAACAGTTCTTATAGACGATGTCTTTGGCGATACCCCCAAAATAACATCAACAAGCGCAATGTTTTATAATTGTTCTAAGCTTACAACTTGTGATTTAAATATTGTATTTGGACCTGCACTCACAAATATGAAGAGTATGTTTTCTGGTTGTAAAGAATTACCATCGGTGGTTGTACGTTGTGATGATTTTTCAAATATTACAACAACAAATTCAATGTTTAATAATTGTTATGCTCTAACATCTGCTTTATTAGAAGGAATTGTAAAAGACTTTTCCTCAACGTTGGAGGATATGGCCAACATGTTTTATGCCTGTAAAAAACTATCTTCAATTTCAATCACAGAGAATGGAGATGATGCAGATGTGTCATTGCAGGGCGATTTTTCTGGTGTTAAAACTTTATCGTCTACATTTAGATATTGCGATGCATTAAAAGATGTGCTGTTACAAGGAAATTTTTCAAGTTTAAACAATATAACTAATATCTTTTCTAATTGTAATATGTTAGAAAATACAGAATTAAATGGCACATTTTCTTCACTTACATCGTTAAATTCTTTATTTAGTGGGCATGACAAATTAAGAACAGCAATATTAAAGGGCGACTTTAACTCTGTTAATTCTATCAATAACACTTTTAAAAATTGCACTTTGCTTGATGAAGTGGTTTTTGATGGAATATTTTCAAATATAAATAGTCTTGCGTCGTTGTTTCATAACAATGCATCGTTATCTAAGGCGACAATAAAAGGGTCGTTTAATGCACTTGAATCCATGTCAAGTATGTTTAATTCTTGTACAAACTTATCTTCTGTTGTAGTTGATGGGGATTTCCCTCTGCTCACAACAATGGCCAATATGTTTTATAAATGTGAGAAAATAAAATCTGTTGCTATTAATGACGATGTGTCTGCAAATGCGACCATTAAAGGAGCATTTCCAAATGTTACAAATATAGAGTCAATGTTTCGTTATTGTACGGGATTACAATCGGCTATTGTAAATGGTTTTGAATCATTAGAAACATTGAAGGGTGTATTTTCTTACTGTTCAGATTTGGAAACCGTCTCATTGTCGGGAGATTTTTCAAATGTTACTACCACAGAAGAAATGTTTCGCAATTCATTAAATCTATCTACAATAGAATTTTCTGGTGATGCGGACTTCTCAAGTTTGGTATCAGCTCAAAATATGTTTACCCAGTGGAGCGAGCTAAAATATGAAGTGTTTAAGTCAATGCTATCTCAAATGACTCTTGATATTGATAAATTTCCAGGTGGAAAAACGAATCCATATAGAGTAACAAATTCAAATATCTCGGGTCGTTGGAGTGGTGGCGTTGATGGCGACACTGTGGTTACGGCCAATGGATTGGTATATCGGATGGATAATGGTTATATGACCTATTGGCACCTTCTCCCGATAGATTTATGGAAATTTAATGTCTCGCAAGATAACGACAATCTTTTGTTTGCATGGAAAACAGCGTGCGAAACCAATAACGAGTGTTTTATTTTGGAGTATTCTTTGGATGGTTTGTCGTATTCAACTATTGCACAACTTGCTGGTGCTGGAAATTCTTCTCGAATCAATTCGTATAGTACTGTTTGGGAATCTGTGCCTTATACTGGTATGTTGTATTTCCGACTAAAACAACGCGACTTTTCGGGACATATCACATATTCAAATGTCATTGCGTACAATATGGTATGCAATCCTTGTAAAGACGATTCGTTGCCAAAAATCTACTATGGCACGTCACAGTACAGAGTCTTCAACAAGAAATTGATTTTCTGCAAGGGCGATAACAATAAGGAATAAGTTATTTTCTATCTTCATTTAGTGTCCAAACGATTTTCTCTTCGATTTTTGAACGAAGATTCTCATCGGTGACTTTTTGCAGCACATCGCCTGCAAATCCTGCTACAAGAAGACGCATTGCCGTGGTCTTATTGATTCCACGGGATTGCATGTACCATAAGGCTTCATCGTCAATTTGTCCTGTACTGCTGCCGTGGTTGCAAACCACATCGTCGGCGTAGATTTCCAATTGTGGTTCGCTGTGGATTCGGGCATTGTTTGACAAAAGGATGTTTCTATTCTGCTGCCGTGCGGTAGTTTTTTGTGCGCCTTTCGCCACATACACCAATCCTGAAAATGTTCCCGAAGCGGAATCATCGGCTATGCCACGGAATAATTCTTCGGTTTCGCACAGTGGACTGTTGTGGTTCACACGGGTTTCTATTGAATATTCATTGTCGGAAACAGGAAAAAACACACCGAACAAATCGGTGTTGGCATTCTCGCTGTCTTTGTCTATAAATAATCGTATAGTATCTTGTTTTCCTGAAAGCTGGAAATAGCCGCCACGATACGTTGAATTCCGTCCTTGGCAGACAAAAATATTCTGTTTGGAGCTTTCCATTTGCAGAACCATCTGTTCACAGACAGAATTTTCGTCACAAGAGATATGCACGTCGCTTGACGATTCGTTTTCGTAGCATGTATAAAGCGTGATATCCGCAGTCTTTGCCACATGCACGACATACGAAAACGAGCGCATATCAAGGAAACAAAGGCATACGCGTTTCTTCCCCTCTAAAACTATGCTATTTCCCGAACCGTTGATTTTTCCATCGGAAAACACATAGAGCGCATCGAAGGAAAGTTCTTTTGGAAAACATTCCGAAATAAGTTCTTGCACACGTGGATTTACAATGTTTCCCATTCCGAGCTGTTTTTCGTAATCCATTCGTACCCTTTCTCTTCGAGTTCGAGAGCAAGAGTTTTGTCGCCTGTTTTTATGATTCTTCCATCGTAGAGTACATGCACAACATCAGGAACAATGTAATCAAGCAGACGCTGGTAGTGGGTAATTACAATATACGCATTGTCGGGGGTTTTGAGCTTGTTCACTCCATCGGAAACAATGCGTAGTGCGTCAATGTCGAGACCGCTGTCGGTTTCGTCAAGAATGGCAAGTTTTGGCTCTAACATTGCCATTTGGAAAATGTCATTTTTCTTTTTCTCACCGCCAGAATATCCTTCGTTCACCGAGCGTCCTGATAGCTTATTCGGCAATCCGACGAGTTCGCTGTTATTCTTCATCATTTTAAGGAATTCCGTTGGCGAAGGTGGTTCAATGCCGAGATATGCGCATTTGGCATCGATGGCAGCTTTCATAAAATTCGTCATCGAAATGCCAGGAATTTCTACGGGATATTGGAATGCTAAAAACAAGCCTTCACACGCGCGTTGGTCGGGTGTGAGCGAAAGCAAGTCTTTTCCGTTGAATGTTACTTCTCCTTCGGTGACAGTATATATATCGCGACCTGCAAGCACGCTCGACAACGTACTTTTTCCTGAACCGTTCGGTCCCATTATCGCATGAATTTCGCCCGGATTTACCGTTAGGTTAATTCCTTTCAGAATTTCCTTTCCATTAACGGACGCGTGTAAATTCTTTATAGTTAACATTGTATCAAAAAACGCTGTGACTTAATTAAACAACTTTTCCAACTCCTCTGCATAGGTTTTCTGAACAACTTTTCGTTTTACTTTCAACGTTGGAGAAAGCAAACCGTTTTGCGGTGTCCATTCTTCTGGAATTAATGTAAATCGCTTAACTTGTTCGTAGTCGGCAAAGTTTGAGTTGAATTTCTTAACTTCTTTTTGAATACGGGCAATTACTTGCGGATTTTTCACCACTTCTTGTTCAGAATTGAATGGAACATGGTGGGAATCGCACCACGTACGCAAACATGAAAATTCAGGAACTATCAGTGCCACAGGGTATTGACGATTTTCGCCACAAACAACAATTGCATTGATAAACGGCGAAGTCATGAATTTTTCTTCAATCAATTCAGGGTTGACGTATTTCCCGAACGATGTTTTGAACAAGCTCTTGATACGACCTGTGATTTTCACCAAACCATTTTTAGTGATGATAGCCGTGTCGCCAGTGTGGAACCAACCGTCGGCGTCGATTACTTCTTTAGTTTTTGCTTCGTCCTTGTAGTAGCCAAGCATTACATTGTGGCCGCGGCATACAAGTTCGTCGTTTTCGGCAATTCTTACTTCAATGCCCGGCAACGGCAATCCAACCGTGCCTGGTTCGTGAGTGTATGCCTCATCGCGGGCAACGGCAATCACCGGCGACGTTTCCGACAATCCATAGCCTTCGTAAATCACCATTCCAATTGCTTGGAAGAACGACGCCAATCGAGGTTGCAGAGCCGAACCACCCGAAACGACCTGCGTCAATCGTACGGCACCAAGTGCGTCGCGCCATTTTGAATATACCATTTTGTCGGCGAATTTGTGGCGAAGATTGTACCACCACGAACGTTTCGATGGGTCTAATTTGTATTTCGTAGCCAAATCAACCGCCCAATAGTAGATTTTCTTTGTAATGAACGGCTGTTTTTTGCCAGCCATATAGAGTTTGTCGTAGATTTTTTCCAACAGACGCGGCACAGCGCACATAATTGTTGGATGAACTTCTTTCAGATTGTCAGCAATAAGAGCCAAATCCGAATAGTAAATCGACGCGCCTACGTAATGATATGCGTACATCAACATACGTTCGTATGCGTGGCACAACGGTAGGCAGCTCATCACAACGCGGTTTTCTTTATGTAGCAGTTCCACCACATTCTTCACATTCATTAAAATGTTGTTGTGCGAAAGCATCACACCTTTCGGATTTCCTGTTGTCCCCGATGTATAAATGATTGTTGCCAAATCGTTTGGCTTAACTGTTGCTTTCAGTGCTTCAACCTTTTCGGGCTGCGGGTTTTCTTTTCCGAGGTCAACCAATTGTTGGAAATAGCGGTATCCGCTGTTTTGGTTCACAAATGTGAAGATTTCCTTGATTGACGTGCATTCGGACAGAATCGGCTCGATTTTTTTTCGAAGTTCCTTTCCTTCAATGAAAAGCAATTTTACTTCGGCGTGGTTCAAAATATACCGATAATCTTCCTGACTGATTGTCGGGTAAATTGGCACGGGAACAGCACCAATCTGCATAACGCCCATGTCGAGAAAGTTCCATTCGGGGCGGTTGCCACTTACGATTCCCACTTTGTCGCCTGGCTCGATGCCGAGCGAAAGCAGAGCGTAACTTACATTATTAACATTTTCAATATATTCTTCGATTGAATATTTAATCCATTCGCCATTTACTTTGTGAGCCAGTGCTACTCCTTTATCGCAGTATTCGCTGTTTGCTTGTTGTTCTTTGTCTTGACCCAAAAGGTCAAAAATTCGTGTAACTTCCATTTTTTACTTTGTTAGTTCGGGGCAAACTTATACAAATTCGGTAAATAAAAAAGGAAAAAACGTTTTTTCCTTTCTTTGCCCAGCCCAAAAATACAGAATTTTTCCACGAGAGTTGTAGTCTCTTTTGTTGCGAATACAAGATTATGAAAAAATAATTATTTCTTCGTAAAAATGTAAATTTCTAATAATCTTGTGCATAGATATGAAAAGATTGTTTAGATTTGTAGTCATTAAATTAAGTTAGGTATGCCTTATAGAAGACTTCCCAATACTGATGCGGCTCGGGTGAGAGCCTTGCAAGCTGCCATCGACAAGGGCTCAAGCGTGTCGATGAATGAGTGTGCCATATCGCCGGCGCTGTTGTTACGGGCGAAATTTTTTCTTCCTTCGTTGCGAAGTGGAATTTTGCAATGCCGTTCTTCGTATTCGCAGTCGGTGGAGAAAGGTGCGAACTTTTCGATGATGCAAAAACGCGCGAAAATGTACATCTCGCACTTCATTCAAGTGCTGAATATGGCAATTCTCCGTGGCGAGATGAAGCCAAATTCCCGTGATTTTTATGGATTAAAAGGGAAAAAACTTCCAAGTCTTGAAACCACCGAGGAAATCCTTGAATGGGGGAAACGGCTGATTGACGGCGAGGCAAAGCGTTCTGCGGCTGGCGGCACATATATGACAAATCCTCGTATTTCGATGGTGAAAATTGAGTACGAAAAATTTGCCGCTGCGGCACGTTCCAATGAATTCCGTCAGACCTACGACCAACGTACATCGGATTTTATTAATGACTTGCGTGAACGTGGCGATGCTATTATACAGGAAATTTGGAACGAAGTTGAAGCCCACTTTCAAAATCTTCCGCCTGACCAGCGTCGTGAAGCTTGTGCGCAATATGGTATCTCGTATGTGTGGCGAAAATCGGAATTAACTGAAAATGTGCAAAATACCGAAGAAATTAAATCAGAATAGCCCTATGAAAAAAATAATTTTTACTCTTGCTGTATTGTTTCTTTTTGCTGGTTGCGACAAGAAAAAATTTGATGTCGCCGATTTGTACGGAAAATGGCAGTCAGGAACACTTTACGAAAAATACAATGCTTCGGGAAACGGCTCTACATGGGATGAGGCTGATGATGTTACAGAAGAAGAAGCACAAACGTTTACGTGGGAACTGGAAAAAGAGACGCTTACTCGTTATCATCAGATGGAAGGAAGTTCCGGTGTCGTTCCTAAAACATTCACTATTAAAACATTAACTGCCACTACGTTGGTTTACGAAACATCTGGAGGAAAGACATTTACATTCACAAAGCAATAAAAAGCCATGAAAAAACTACTTAAAATCCTTGCAATCTCGCTTGGCTCAATTGTGGGCGTGTCGGTGATTGCTGTTTGTATAGTCGTTTGGTTCGTCTTTACACCTGCGAAACTTACTCCTATCGTTAAAAGTTATATTCCTGCGTTTGTAACTTGTCAGACCGAACTCGATACGGTTGACCTTACGTTTTTCAGTACATTCCCGCATTTTGGGCTGCGGCTTAACAATCTTGCCCTAATCAATCCTATGGATGGCGCGCCGTCCGACACGGTGGCGTATATCAAAAGCTTGGTGGCGACGGTTGATGTAAATGAATATCTAACAAACAGCAACATTGTTATTAATGGTGTGTATGTTGACAATACATTTGCCTCAATTTATGTGAATGCCGACAGCGTGGCGAACTACGATGTGTTTGTTACCGATACAACTGCTGTGGAAGACACCAGTTCGGCCATGCCTTTTAACCAACTGAATATCAAGGAAGTAAAACTGACGAATATTTCTGCTTCTTACACAGATGTTCCTTCGCATTTGAACGCATCAATTCAAAACATCAATCTTGATGCGAATGTGCTTATGGAAGGCGACGATATTACTACTGACTTAAATTTGAAAACGGGTGCGATTGATTTCGCAATGACGGATTCCACGCAGCTGATGGCTTCGCTGGGTGCTTTCGACGCTGAATTTTCGGGAAACTTGGCGAGTTACAATAGGTTGAATGGAACTGCAAAATGCACGTTCCACGATGTTTCCGCTGTGATGGATTCCACTCGCTATGCTGATTCGTTGCTCGTGTCGGCTGTTTTGCCACTTGATTTGATGCTCGACACTACAAAAATAGTGTTGGACAAAGCGTTGTTTGCCATCGAGCAGCATCAAATTTCCGTAACGGGAAATGCTGAAGTGGGCGACGACATCCGTATGGACTTGAATTTTTCGACTAACGAAATCAACCTGCCTGCGTTGTTTAAACTTGTTCCCGAGGAAATGCTGAAGGAATATCTTGACGGCATTACCGTTGATGGCGACCTTCAACTTTCAGGAAATGTGCGTGGCATTATGAACGATACTCTTATGCCGCTTGTGAGCGCCGATGCCACATATTCGAAAGGTTCTGTCGTGGTAGAAGGGCTGGGGCACGATTTGTATGATGTGGAGGCAAACGTGCATGCTGATATTGATTTGAACGATGAGAAAAATTCCGCTGTGAAAATCCATTCTGTCTCAGCAAAAACAGGGAAATCAATGGTGTCCATTTCTGGCGATATTCAGGATTTGTTGAACAAAATGATTTTCGATATAAAAGCGAATGCCCGTGTGAGCCTGCTTGATGTGAAAAACGAAATACCCGAAGATGTTTTTGTTACTGGTTGGGTTGATGCTGTGGCTACGGTGAAATGCGATATGGATGCGCTCACAAACGTGGATTTGAAACGGATTCATGCAAATGGAACCGTGAATTTGAGCGATTTGGATGTGATTTATGCTGACTCAACATTTGTGAGCACCAACAAAATCGCAGTTGATTTTAAATTGCCGAGCGAACGTGTGCAGAACGAATTCAAGGAGGTTATTGACTTAGATGTGAAGAGTGAATTTCTGCATGTAATGATGACTGATTTCTTCAAAACTGATTTGGAAGGCGCGAAGTTCCGTATTGGCGTTTCTGACGTAATGGACACCACAAAGGATTTAGCCGTTGCTTGCGATTTTGCGCTTAAAAATATTGACTACATAATGGATACCGACACAATTTCGGCAACGGTACGCAATCCGAAAGGAACGGCAAAAATGTTCCCGAAAGGCAAAAATACAGGCTATGCGTGTGTGTTCAACTGTGACAGCATTTATGCGAAAGTGGCGGAGGATGTTGCTGCGCGGACGGGAAATATTTCTTTAAAAGCAAAAGCGGAATATGATGAAAATCAAGAAGATGTAATTTTGCAATGGAACCCCGATGTTGTTCTGAATTTCAATCAAGGACAAATTTCGGTGAGCGCAATCGAAAAACCTATCAAGGTGTCGAAGATTGCCTGCGAATTTAATAAGAAGCAGTTCAAAATCGACCAAAGCAAGATAATTCTTGGTAATTCCGACTTCCAATTGACTGGTATCATCAAGAATATTGCCGACTATATTAATGGCGAGGATTTGTTGAAGGGCGACCTGCAATTCACTTCCGATTACACTGATGTGATGGAGCTTATGGATTTGGTGAGTGGTTTTGGCGACACAACCGAAGTGGCTACGGAAGCTCCGAAGGAGGAACTTGCGAAAACCGAGGAAACGGAATCTACCGTTGTGGCGGAAGAAGACAATCCGTTTATGGTTCCCCTTGGTGTTGATGTGGTGATGAACACCGACATAAAGAAGGCGCTTGTTGGTAAAAAAGTGATAGAACACGTGGGCGGCGGATTAACAATCCGCGATGGAGTGCTGGTGCTCGAAGAAATGGGTTTCACCTGCGATGCCGCGCAAATGCAACTTACGGCAACATATCGTTCGCCACGCAAAAACCACTTGTTCGCTGGATTTGATTTCCACTTGATTGATATCAGCATCGCCGATTTGATTGATATGATTCCCGACATCGATACCATTGTGCCAATGTTGAAATCATTTTCGGGCAAGGCGGAATTCCACTTGGCTGCCGAAACATACTTGAAGTCGAACTACGATCCGAAATATTCAACTTTGCTTGGTGCCGCTGCCATTAAGGGTAGGGACCTTGTGGTGATGGATAACGAAACCTATGAAACGATTTCAAAAATGTTGTTGTTCAACAAAAAGAAAACGAAAAACGTAGTTGATAGCATCGATGTGGAAATGACTGTATATCGTGATGAAATAGAACTATATCCGTTTGTGGTTTCTATGGATAAATATCAGGCAGTGCTTGCGGGACACCACAATCTGGATATGTCGTGCAACTATCATATTTCGTTGACAAAATGTCCGTTACCCATAAAACTTGGATTGAACATTGGCGGTACGCTTGACGACCTCAAGTATAAACTTGGGAAATGCGAGTATAAAAAGTTGTACAAGCCTGAAAAACGTGGTGTTGTTGACGAACGAGTCCTTCATCTGAAGCAAACCATCAGTTCGTCGTTGCAATCGGGTGTGAAGAATCAGGATGCGTTGATAAAGGATTAGCAATTATTGCCGTTCTTTTTTGAACAGATCACGGAGTGTATTGAAATCCTTGGTGAAGAAAAATCCAATGCCGTTGGTGTTTTCCTGGCGTTCGGAGAGCTCGTCGTCGTTGCTTCGCGAGAATCCTTTCACTTTTATGGTGCCTCGTTTGTTGAGTTTCATTTCCACACTTACATTTCCCGAAAAATCGTTTGACTGATTTTGTTCGGTGGGCGATTCGGTTGAATTGGTTTCTCCAAAGTCGGTGTAGCCGTTCACGTTCACAATGATTCTATCGTTCCAGAATTGTCGCGAAATTCCAAATTCAAATTCGTTGTTGGTCACATTGTCGGTTCCCATACGGTAGTTCACGCTTACGTCCATATTGGGGTCTATTTGCGACAATAAATTGTTGAATTGGTTACTCAGCACTTCGAAGGAAACAGAACTGCCAACTCCCGATTCGGAATTTACCGCCATGAATGCGCCCTGAAGCATCAGCGAGAAAAATTGAAGAGTGGTTTCGTCCTCGCTCAACGTTGCCAATACTTCGGCGACTTGCGTGGCTGATTGCGGCACAACTATGTTGTAGGAAATGTCGGGCGAAAGCAGGTTGTTTTTCAAGTTCACCTGACAGGTTACGGGAATGCGTTTCGATACATTCATAGTGCTGTCGAACAATGGCTGTGGCGAAGCTTTTGTTTCATAGTTTGCAACTAAATCAACTTGCGCATTCAGAGGATCGCCGTTCCACACAATGGTTCCTCCATTTTGAAGGATTAACTTCTTGTTTATCAGATTTTTAAGTGTGAATAAATAATCACCTTCCTCTATCTGATATTTTCCATAGATTTTCAAGTCGCCACCTTTATCCATTTTTACGAGCAGATTGCCATCGCCACGGGCTTTTATTACGTCGCCAACTTTCGGGTCGAAAATTATCTGTGCAAGCGCGTCGGGGGTGACATCCAAGCCAAGGTCGAGTGTTAAACCAGACGAAGATGTTTGTTTTTCGAAAGATGGTAATGTGGTTGAATCCGACGAGAAAAACAAGAAATCGTATGCGCCCGAAAGTTCCGAATAGCTTACGGGAATGCTGCACACAGTGTTGTCGAGCGTGGTTCCTTGACACGAAATGTTTGTCTCGTTGAGGTCGCCGTCGATTTTAGCCGTTCCTTTATAATAGATGGTACCGTAAAAATATTCATTGTCGGTGGCGGTGGTCTTCATCACAAGTAGCTTAGGACTTTGAATATCAAATACATAGTGTGGATTCGTCAATTCTTTCAAATTAAGGAATCCGTGGATTGTGCCTGTGTTTTTCTGTGCGTCGGCTATGGTGAAATCCTTAAAAAACAAATATGTCTTGCGTGCGTGTAATTTCCCTTCAAACGTGTATGGCACGTGTGTGTAGTCAACAGTCATTCGTCCGTTGGTGATGTCAACTTCACCGGAATATGTAAGATTTGAGAGTGTCCCGTCAATGTCGAGGTCGGCGTTCGCCACGCCGGCAATGTCGTTCACCGTTCCTTGCAGAATTTCGGCAAATGCGTCAAGTTCCACATCCGAAAGGCTTACATCAAAATGGACGGAATCGCTTGATGGACGGTATTTCCCGTCGATGGCTATAATAGGTTCGTCGTTGTTGTGGATAGTCATTTTCATCAGCAATGCCTTTGTCTTGTTTTCCCAGAAACTCCGTAAACGGAATGTTCCCAACACGTTATTGTTGAATGACATTTCGGGACAGTTCACGTCGGCGAACACAAGCGGTGTGGCATACAGGTTTTTCAATCGCATTCGTCCTTGTAGCAGCCCGCCAAGCCGGACATGGGGATTATTAATCCACGAATTCAATTCCCGCAAGTCGTAATTTTGCACGGAAAGTACCAGATAATCTTCGGGATTGTGCGACATAACGCCGTCGAGTGACACATTTTTCTCGTTTTTATACACGCTGAAACCCGCAATTGCAATGCTCGACGAGTCAATTACAATGGACGATTTCGCCACGTTCCACAAAGAATCGGTCATATAGAATTTTGTAGGGCGAATTTCCAGTTCAAACTTCGGCATACGGTTCATTCCACGGGAAATCATGGAGCCGAAACACGATATATTCCCCGATGTTTGTGCTGGATTGCTGATGTTCCAGTTTGCATCGAAATCCAATGAACCGTTTTTAATAAATCCGAGTATATTCGCCTCATTATCAGTATGAACTGATGAGTCCAACGACGTTTTCACATCAACATATACGTTGGTGTTGGAACTAATCAGTTTCACATCGTTGGCGAACAACTGCATCCCGTTGAACGACAATTTGGGAGAGTATGCCGTAATTTTACACGTAGTGTCTGAGCCATAATAATTTGCGGTGATTGTGGAACCTTCGGCAATACGAAAATCAGATTGGAACAGCGCCAAAAGTGTGTCAATTTGTTGTAATGTGACATTGAGATTGAAATTCGACGGATTTACAAAGGGTGCGGTTGGCGGCGCAATACAAGGGATATGTTTTGAAAGAATTGCCACCACGCTTTGAATCAAATCCTCGTAACGTCCGTTGCCATCGAGCGTGGCGTTCACAAATGCTGAATGCAAATTGACCTTGCGTTTGGATTCGTCTTTTTGTACGCTTAAAGCGATATTTTTCGTTTCGATTTCGCCTTTTGCATTGGAATAGTGCAAGTTACGAATAGAAACATCGCCTAACATATCGTCCAAATCTGTCCCTTGGAAATCAACGCTCAACGAAAACGAAAGGTTCGACAAACTATCGGAAATCCAATTCAGTTTGTCGAGATGGGCTGACGCTACCCTCGATTTGAATCGGAATTCAGGAACCTCCTTTGACATGTCGAACAAGCCGCCAAATTTCATTTGCAGATTGGAATCGTCAATAGAAATTCGTCCGAAAAATCTTTTCTTTGAAAATTTTCCATTTACGTCAACATTGGAATATGCGTAGCCGTTGAGTTCCAGTTTTTCCACATTGCCCTGAATGTCGGCGTTGATGAGCGAATCACTGTTGAACATCGCATCAAGATTGATGGTTCCCGTGGTTTTTCCCATTGCAAGCGCATCCGACGAAAATGCCCCAAGATTGAAGTCGTCAAAGTTCACAGAGCCAGTACATTGATATCCAGTTTGTTCCTTTAAACGGACATTTGTCGAAATTTTCCCAGCATTTGTCACCAACGCTCCGTTGGCTGCCATGTCGGAAAAGCTGCCGCGAACTGTACCAATATATTTATAGTAGGTAAGATTGTTGAGAATCTCGGGCAGTTCAACAAATTGTTCCGAAGAAAATGGCGGAATACGCGTGTGCGCAATGTCGTAGGCGTTTACTTCGAGTTTGTCTGCAGTAACATCGAAATGGAATTTGTCCATATCGGGCAAGCCTTGGAGCGCAACGGAGCCAACAAACTGAGAACTTCGTCCATAGCCAATATGCAGGTTTTTCGCTGCCATATCGGAAACGGTGCCTTCCACAAGACCTTCGAGCGTAACTGAATAAGGAAAATCCTGCAACGCCGAAGCAAAATACGAAATGTCTGAGAATGAAACCGTTGAGTGGTTTATATCAGCTGAAAGACGCACTTTCTCACAAAAATCCGAAAAGTCTGAAAATGATGCGTAGCGCATTTCGAACCGATTTGCCGATAATTTTGTGCCGGGCGTGTAAATTGCTATATCAGAGCATCTTATTAAAGTGTCGCACACTAATGCGTTGGTGTGCAGATATTGTATTTGCAATCCCGATTGCTCATTGCACGAAAATTTATCAATTGCCAACTGATAGATGCCGTTGTTCATACAAAATGAATGCGCCTGTAGAAACAACTTGGAAACCGCAATGTTGTCGTAGTTTATACCGTACTCAACTTGTTGATTTTCAGTGTAGTTCTTATAAGAAAAATCAGCATCGCGGATTGTAATTTCATCAATATCGAGGTGGAACGACGAAGTTGTGTCGTCAGAATGGAATGCGTCGAGCAACGGTTGTATGTTCATAATGCCCGAAGAGTCAATCACCAAACGGATGTCGGGTTTTTGCAAGGCAACTTTTCCCACTGCCACAAATGACGAATCGAGCTTGAGCGAGCGAACCGTTGCCATTATGCCTTTTGCTACCAAAACCGTGTCGTTTTGGGCATCGAGCAGGCTCACATCCTGCAACACAACGCCGTCCCAAAACAGCGGATAAATCCGTCCGACCGCAATCTGCATTCCCAGTTTGTCGTTGATTTTTTGTACGGCAAACGAGGTGATTTTTTCCTGTACCACGTTTAGATGGATGAGCGCATACAACAGCAAAATCAGCCCGCACACGGCGAGAACCGTCCATTTCAGTATTTTTGCTATGCGTTTTAGTACAGTCAACGAAAATAAGATTATTTTTGCTTGCAAATATAGACATAAGTCGGTTGCTATCAATCGAAAAAAAGATATGAGTACAACAATTCTTGCAATAGAATCATCGTGCGACGACACATCGGCGGCTGTGATACGCGATGGCGTGCTGCTTTCGAATACCATTGCGAGCCAAAAAGTGCACGAACGGTATGGCGGCGTTGTTCCGGAATTGGCGTCGCGTTCGCACCAGCAAAATATTATTCCTGTGGTTGATGATGCCTTGAAACAAGCAAACGTTTCGGTTGACGAAATTGATGCTGTGGGCTATACAAGGGGACCTGGATTGTTGGGTTCGTTGCTTGTGGGAGCATCGTTTGCAAAAGCATTTGCGCTCGCAAAAAACTGCAAGTTGGTGGAGGTGAATCACTTACACGGACACGTGCTGGCGAATTTCATTGTTACTCCTGAAACAGTTGGACGGGAACAAGCTAAATTTCCTTTCCTCTGTTTGCTTGTATCGGGCGGTCACACGCAAATTATTATTGTGCGCGACTACACCAGTATGGAAATAATAGGCACCACGATTGACGATGCAGCCGGCGAAGCATTCGACAAGTGCGCAAAAATTCTCGGATTGCCGTACCCTGGCGGCCCGCACATCGACAGGCATGCTAAAATCGGAAATCCAAACGCATTCCAATTCAACAAACCGCAAATTCCGAACCTTGATTATAGTTTCAGTGGACTAAAAACGTCGATTTTGTATTTTTTACAAAAGCAAGTGCAAGAAAATCAGAATTTTATAACCGAAAATATAGACGACATCTGTGCTTCTGCACAATCGACAATTATTTCGATTCTGCTGAAAAAGTTAATTCTTGCTTCAAAACAAACAGGTATAAAAGATGTGGTGATTGGAGGGGGAGTTGCCGCCAATTCGGGGCTTCGCGACGCGATAACGGAAACGGGCAAACGGCTTGGCTGGCGCACATTCCTTCCGGAACTCCGCTATACCACCGACAACGCGGCTATGATTGGACTTGCGGCGTACCACAAATACTTGGCAGGCGAGTTTTCCACCCAAAATGTGGCACCACGGGCACGCTATTCACTGCAAGAATATTTTGCGAAATAAAAAAAATTGCATATTTTAGCGAAAATATTCAAATATGGAAAAAACAATATTCTCATATACGAACAATTTTTTGTGCGAGAGCGATTTCCCTCAGGTAATGCAAAGTTTCCTCAACGAAACGAAAGAAGAGCATTTCCCAAACGTTGTGAACCATTCTATACGAACGATTGTAACTGAAATACTCAGCAATATTGTTTCGCATGCAAACATTGACGAGCGTCAACGTTCCGTTCGTTTGGAAGTGTTGAAAACCGACGAAGAGACCGTAAAAATCCACACAAGAAATTTTATTCAAAACGAAATTATTTCTCAGTTTACAATATTGCTGAATAAAATAAACCTAAAGTCACCGCAGGAACTTCGTGTAATTCAGCAGGAAACTTTGGAGCGAAACCTTATGACCCCAGGTGGAGCGGGCATTGGAATTATGATGATACGCCGTCGCGTTTGCAAGCCTATCGTCTGCAAGTTCGAACCGTTCAACGATGCGATTTCCTATATAGATTTGGAACTTGAAGTGGCGTTGGTTCCTCAGGAAGACTTGAAGAAGGACAAGACGAAACGTACTCCGCAAGTCAATTTTGAGATAGAAAACCAGAAATTCGAGATTTCTGGCGTTTCGTACCCTGAAGATGCCGAAAATTACTATTCGGAGATAGAAAAATGGATTTTCGACAATTCGGAATATATTTCGGATATGCAGAATCCTGTGCTGAAAATTGATTTGGATTATTTCAATTCCATTTCGCTAAAAAACATCACGCGTACTATTAAAGACTTGTTGGCTGCGAACAAAGACGGCTTCACCGTGAATTGGTACTACGATGCCGACGACGAAATTTCGCACGAGGAAGGTGTGCAGATGAGCGAAATTCTTGGCAAGAAATTCAATTTTATTGCAAAGAAATAGATTTGCGAATTTGCGTTTCGGATGATAATTCTGCAAAAATTCAAAACAGAATATAGTTTATTTCAAAAAAAATGTACATTTGTACAAAATAAATTATACACGATATGGACAATATAAAAATGGAAGGTTCGGCAAAAACGCCGACATTAGATTTCAACGCAGAAACAGGCGTATTCGAAATTTCTGGTCGTTCAATTCCTGAAAACTCAGTGGAATTCTATAAACCGGTTCTTGAGTGGTTGGATGCGTACGCAAAAGCTCCTCAAGCAAAAACAATCGCAAATATCAAATTGGAATATTTCAATACGAGTTCGTCAAAATGTATTCTTGATGTTTTGAAAAAATTCGAGCTTATCGCTAAAAGCGGTGCCGACATTGTTGTAAGATGGCACTACGAAAGCGACGACGAAGATATGCAAGAAGCAGGCGGCGACTACAAGGACATTATCCAAGTTCCTTTTGAATTGGTTGAAATCGACGAATAGTCATCGTTTTCGCATACAATCTATTCAACGGGAGTCGTATGGCTTCCGTTGTTTGTATAATATGTTAAACTTAAAAATCAAAATTATGAAAAAATTTATGTTGGGCCTTTTGGCTTTTTTAGGTATGGCAGTATGCTTTACTGCGTGTGGTGACAAAGAGGATGATCCTACTCCAAAACAAGAAAAAACAGCTGAAGAATCAGGTGCGAGTTTGTATAATTCTTATAAAGCATATAAAAATGCAGGAGATGATAACATTGCAAAAGCTACTGCAGGCGTAGATTTATATTTAGCATATCAGTCATATCAAAAAAACAAGGAAGACAAAGAATGGATTAACGAGTTTTCGAAAAGTGCGGCAAGCGTTGCTATTGCCGACAAAACAGGCATTGATGTGGCAGATAAAGAAGCTGCGGAAGCACAAATTTCAGAGCAATTGAAGGAAAAGTTAACCGACGGTTCTATGTTAAGCGAGGATAAGGTTCAACAAGTTACGGCTGCTGCGGAATTATATTCAGTTCTCAGCCAGATTTTCTAATCAACTTGAATTTGTTTCAATTACAAGCCTGCCATTCGGTGGGCTTTTTTTATATCCGAAGTAAACGGCGCAGATGGCGTTCAACATCCTTCATCTCGGCGTGGACGTCGTCTTGGCATTCATCGGTGTTGTCGCGGGCGGTAACGCCGTAATACACCACGTAGCTGAATTCCTCTTTCTCAATCGTGAATTTTATGGTGTAAATAACTGCCACGCAGTTCTGCGGACGGCGTTCTATGTATGCGAGCAGGAGTGTGCTGTCGCGGCTGGCGGTTTCCGCCATCAATGAATCGGTCACAAGCGCGGTAAGATAGTCCATAATTTGCTGTTGCGACATATTGTGGCACTTCACGTGGTCTTCCTTCGGCAATTGGAAGTCCCAACAAAATCCGCTTGTAACGCAATAAGCAACAACCACTATCAATACCAATATCCGTTTCATATAGCAAAGATAGGAGATAAATTGTATTTTGAATAGGGCAAATTTGCAATAAATACTTATTTTTGTTGTATAATCTGTTTTATGGCAAAAATTAAAGAACAAATAGAAGAACCCCTTGAAAAACAGCTTTGGAAGGCGGCCGACAAACTGCGCAAGAATATTGATGCGGCTGAATATAAGCATGTAGTACTGGGATTGATTTTCCTACGCTACATTTCTGTGTCGTTTGAACAACTCTACAACGAATTGGTGAGGCAACAGGTAGATGGTGCCGACCCAGAAGATCGAGAGGAGTATGCAGCCGAAAATATTTTTTACGTTCCGGCAAATGCCCGTTGGAGTTATTTGACCGATAACGCAAAAAATCCGATGATTGGAAAACTCATCGATGATGCGATGGACGAGATTGAGCACGAAAACAAAACTCTAAAAGGCGTGCTACCCAAGGTGTTTGCCCGTCCCAACCTTGACCCGACCTCGTTGGGCGAATTGATTGACTTGATTGGCAATTCAACCTTGCAAAACACGAGCACCAAGAGCGCCGACCTGCTCGGTCATGTCTTCGAATATTTCCTCGGCGAGTTTGCTTTGGCCGAAGGCAAGAAGGGCGGACAATTCTACACGCCACGAAGTGTTGTGGAATTGTTGGTGAATATGCTGGAACCGTACGAAGGCCGTGTGCTCGACCCATGCTGTGGCTCGGGCGGTATGTTCGTGCAGA
>DFGI01000010.1 GCA_002371705.1 Bacteroidales bacterium UBA3754 | reverse complement strand
CTAAAAACAAGGCTATTTTCTTACTCATCAGTTTGAAAATGAGTATAATATGATTGCCCATTACGAAATGACCGCTCGCGAAATTGAGGCAAAAATCAATGAATTTCCGTGCTTCATTGCCGGTGTGGGAACGGCGGGGACATTGCACGGCTGTGGAAAATATTTCAAAGACAAGCATAATGCAAAAATGTTTGCTCTCGAGCCGTTGCAGTCGTCAATTCTTACATTGGGAAAATCGCTCGGTCCGCACAAAATTCAAGGTTTGTCCGACGAAATTATTCCTGGGTTGTATCCCGAAAATTTAGTTGACGGCATTATCCGCGTTGACGACAACGACGCGATTGGTATGGCGCAGCGATTGTGCAAGGAATTGTCGCTTGGCGTTGGCATTTCTGGAGGTGCAAATTTCCTTGGCTGTGTGCTTTCAGGCTACAATGGTGCTATTTCGGTGTTTGCCGACGACAATAAAAAATATCTTTCTACCGCTTTGGCAGACGAATCAATTCATTCTCAATTAGTTGACGAGATTGAATTGCTTGGTTTCGAAGTTATTTAGAATAGAATACATCCAATTACGCCCGAAATGCAGATAACCCACATCGGGTTGACTTTGAAGAAGAATAGAGCAACAAACGATGCAACAAAAATCAAAGTGGAAAAGTTGTGTTCTCCAACCCCAAAATCGCAAAATGTTTCTTGGTTGACGAGTAGGAGCGCGGCGGCGAGAATCAGGCCTGCGAGCACGGGTTTCAATCCAGAAAATATTGACTTAATATAATGATTATCTTGTCGTTTCATTAAAAAACGAATCACCAAAAACATAAGTAAAACCGATGGTAGGCATAAAGAAAGTGTTGCCACCAACGCGCCCCAAAATCCCGCAACGGTGTATCCCACGTAAGTGGAGGTGTTTATTGAAATTGGTCCCGGCGTCATTTGCGAAATGGCAATGATGTCGGAAAATTCCTGTGGCGTGAGCCAAGCAAAATGTTCAACACACTCAAATTGAATCATCGACAGCATAGCATATCCGCCGCCGAATCCGAGCAAACCAATCTTGAAGAACACATATAGTAATTGTATGATACTCATTGTTTTTTCAATTTGTTGTATGAAAACATTTCTATTAAAATTGCAGCCGTGCATACAATCACAATGATGAGTATGGGCGACACTTTAAACCACCAGATTGCGATTGCTGTCAGAAATGGAATCCAAATTGTTTTCCAAGAAACCGTGTTACGCATAATCAACCGAATCGAGGGAACTAAAATCATTGCCACCACGCACGGGCGGATTCCTTTGAAAATACGTTCAACAATTTCGTTATCCTTAAAATTTGTGAAGAATATCGTGATGAGCAGAATGATGACGAACGAGGGCAGTGCCGCGCCAATGGCGGAAATAATTGCTCCACGTTTTCCCCGCAGTTTATTGCCAACGTACAATGCTGTGTTTATGGCAAATACGCCGGGTAATGTTTGTATAAGCGCGATTAAATCCCAAAATTCGTTTTTTTCAATATAGTGCCGTTTGGTGACAATGTTCGCTTCCACCATTGCGAGCATTGCGTAGCCGCCGCCCAAGGTAAATGCGCCAATTTGCAGGAAAATCAGGAATAAATCACGTAATCGTACCATAGCGGTGCAAAAGTAGTAAAAAAACAACTCATTGGGAAATAATACTATCTTTGTAGATGATTAGAACAATTTTTGTTTGTGTGGTTGTTTTATGTTTATGCTTGCTGGAAAATATATAAAATGGTTGAAATTGGTAGGTGCTGTAATGGGCACGGTAGTATATATAGCTGTGGCGGCGTATATTGTCAAACCAAAAACAAAGAACGATATGCCTACCCCATACCGCTTTCCCGTTTCGTATGCACCTGATTATATGAACATTCCGACAGACAACCCAATGACGGAAGAAGGCGTGGAGTTGGGACGATATTTGTTTTACGATGGACGTCTTGCTGGGCGAACCGAGGTAGATAGCCTTATGTCGTGTGCTACGTGCCACAAACAGTCGCATTCATTCGAGTGTGGTATTGAGCATCCTAAGTTCAAAGGAGGAAAAACGTTTGGCTTGACGGGTATTCCCACGCCACATTATATGATGCCGCTGATAAATCTTGTGTGGATAAACGAAGGCTATATGTGGAATGGTTTTGTAAACAATAATAACACGCAACTTGGTGGAAAATACGGCGTTCCCGAAGTGGAAGACTTTCATTGCCGCAATATAGAATCGTTTGTGTGGATGATGATTGTGTCGCCGCACGAAGGAAATGGTTCCATTGAAAAGTCGCTTGCCTTGATACGACAGGATTCGTTGTATCCGCCGTTGTTCAAAAAAGCATTCGGAACGGAAGATGTCACTATTGACAGAGTTGGGAAAGCAGTGGCGCAGTTTGTCCGCTCGTTGGTGTCGTTCAATTCCAAGTTTGACCAATTTATGCGTGGCGAATGTCAACTGACAGAATCGGAGCGGCGGGGTTTTTTCTTGTTCACTTCGGAAAGTGGCGATTGTTTTCATTGTCATGGTTCGCCTGCGTTTCCGTTATGGACAACAAATTTGTTTATGAATAACGCAAAGGATAGTGTGTTCGAGGACAAAAACGACTATTCGGCAGTGACGAAAAATCCCGCGGATAAAGGTAAATATAGAGTTCCGACCTTGCGTAACGTGGAGTTTACTGCTCCTTATATGCACGATGGAAGATTTACAACATTGGATGAGGTTTTGGAGTTCTACAATTCGGATTTGAAACGTTCTCCGTACGTCGATCCTCTTATGATAGGGGTCAATCACGGAGGAATGCATTTGTCGGAACAAGAATTGCAGGATTTAAAGGCGTTTCTACTCACATTGTCCGACACGAGTTTTTTAACGAATCCGACTTATGCGAACCCGTGTCCGAATAATCCGTATTTTATTACTGAAAATTAGTTGAGGTATATCCCTTTAACGACAAAACCACGCCGAATG
>DFGI01000061.1 GCA_002371705.1 Bacteroidales bacterium UBA3754 | reverse complement strand
GCACAAACAGTGGCCAGGAGCATAGTGTTACCCATACGGAGCATCACAGAACCATCGGCTTGTTTTGCCAATTTTCCCGTTTCGATTTCGATGGTACGACCATCACTCAACGTGATCACTTTCTTAAAAACTTGTAACATATCTATTTATTTTGTGTATAATAATTCGCCTATAATAAATAGGAAAAGGCAACTTGAAAAAATTGCCTTCCCACTAATAGATTTTGTATCGTAAAATTATTTACGAATATTCAATTCCTTAATTAAGCTACGGTATTCTTCTATGTCGTGGTCTTTTAGGTAAGTCAACAAATTACGTCTTTTACCAACCAACTTCAACAAAGCACGTTGTGTAACGAAATCTTTGTGGTTTTCTTTCATTTTTTCAGTCAAAGCATTGATTCTTTCAGTGAAAATAGCAATCTGACACTTCGTAGAACCTGAATCATTCGCTGACTTTCCAAACTTCTTAATTATTTCAGCCTTTTTTTCTGCAGTTAAATACATAATATTCTATATTTTCTCTATAACTCGTTTTTCAAGACGCAAAAGTAAATGTTTTTCTTGAATTACAATACCTCGCCTTGTTTTTTTTCAAAAAAATTGCGACAAACAGACTAATTCATCACTGCCACCCTTAGTTCCTACATTATAATAAGTCTCTATTTCACAAATTTCGACAGCAACCGGATGTATTGTACTTGATATCCACCGCTCACTTCACTCACCGACCACGCATTTGTAGGCCAACCATTGTTTATGTCCATATAGGACTTTTGCGCAGGCTGATTCTTGAGATTCGTAATGTCAACTTTGAAACACAATGAATTATTGTACTCGCTGTCGCAGTTTTTCGGACAACACGCATCCCAGTCATATTCGAGGTTTGGACCTCCAGGCACAAATCCAGGTACTGGTCCATATTTTGAAACGCCAGCTTCGTCCCATTTATCGCTACCTTCGCAGAACCAACTATGGTAAATTTGACGGACACTGTTTTCCGCCCCGTATTTGCTCATATTTGTTAAGTAACACTTACCCAGAGGATTAACTCCGTGAAGGTAATGAATATAACGAGCTGCATATTCCTTAGCCTTGCCCTGCATTTCGGGCATCACATTGTATTGAATCAAATTGTAGTATATAGAACCTTGTTTTGACTTTGTGCCATTGCTTCCCCACACATAATCCTTCTGGCACGCCAAATACGGATCTTCATCATCGCGGATTGAGAACAAATTGCAAATAGTATCAATTCCCAACTGATACGAATATTTGATTTTTTGAACAACCTCGGGAGTCGCGTTCGGTAATTTGGTGTAATACAACAACATATCCTGATTCAGTTCACCAAATGGGAACACCAATCCCCACGCAACCAAACGTGTATTGGTATAATGTGTGTCAAAATAAGTTTGATATTGCTTGTCGCCTGTGGCATCGAACAGACGAAGAGCCGCAAGTAATTGCAGTTCAGAACGATGCATCGGGTCGGTTATTTCTTGCTGACCAGCGGCAAGTCCTTGTGTGCCGTGTTCCTTGCTATTGTTAAAAAAATACACATCAGGATGCGACGTTGCCCAATTCCAAGCACGAACGGCAGCCGCCAACATTTTGTTGGAAAATGACTTGTCGTATTTTGCAAAAATTTTTGCTCCATACGCCAATGCGCCAGCTGCGGAGAATGTTGCCGACGTGCTCGGGTCGCCCCAATATGTTGGTTCCTTGTTGGCCGAAGGTGGCGTGCCGTAGCCTTCCTGCAATACCGAGATAAAACTGCCATCGGACATTTCTAAACGGAGAATATGCTCCAATCCCCAACGAACCTCATCAAGTATGTCGGGAATGCCGTTTCCCGACTCTGGAATGCCAAAATCATCAGTCCACGGAACAGGATTTTCCTCGTACGAAAGAAGCAGATACTCAATATAATCGCAAGTCCAGTTTGTGTAACGGTTAAAATCACCTGCATCGTACCAACCGCCATGCACATCTTTTTCGGTGGAAGCGTCATCCTTGTGAGTCCACTGGCGGCAGTTCAAATCCTGATTCGCACCGACATGGCTCGCCTCGTCAGCCCAGCCTTCACCCGCAAATTTTGCATCTTTCCGAAATCCCGACCGCTGATAATAGAATGTCCGCAACGCCTGTTTCAGCACTTCCTTGTATATGTTGTCAGAAATACTGAACGTATATGATTTTTCATTGTTTTTGGTGTCCAAAATATAATATTCACCTTCGGCAGTAACCGATGAAAAATTAAATCGCCACGCTTGGTCGCCACTACTTTTATCAACTTTTCCATCCTGCCAACAGCTCAACTTTCCCGAATAAACAGTCTTGCCTGTTTTTGCATTCACCACAGCATACTTTTTTCCTGGAATAAACGTATCGGTGGAATCAAATCCGACTTTTGGATTTCTTACAATTGCAATCTTATCAGCATCAGGCAGATAGCCAAATTGGTCAATTACAATATGTTTGGTTTGTGACTGTGCAAAAAGCAAACTTGGAATTAGCGAAAAAAGAACAAAAACTATTTTTCTCATATTATATTTGTGTAAATTCGATACAAATATATAAAACAATTTCAAATTCAAGGAAATTGGATTTTTCCAATAAACAAATTAGGCGCATTTTCTTAATGCATTGCGACAAATTCTATTTTTACAATCCATATTTAGCGTCAACTTTCAAAGAAATAATCAACAGGTGTTTTTTCATTACGGAATTAAATGTATCTTCGCCACAAATTTTTAGTAGATACGAATGGACAAGAATGCAGTAATAGGAACCGTTTTAATATGTTTGTTGATGGTCGGTTATTATTTCTTCACGAAACCGACCGAAGAAGATTTACAGCGCCGTGCGGCGTATCTTGATTCACTCAGAAACGTGGAAATACAAAAACAGCAACAACGAATAGCAGATTCGTTATTGGCGGTGTCCATGGCGGATTCTTTGTCGGTTGCCGATACCACATACGACACGCAAAGTGAATCAACACTAATTCGTGAATACGGAAGTTTCTACAAATCGGCGAAAGGTGAACAACAATTAGTTACACTTGAAAACAATCGTATTGCGGTGACAATGAGCAATAAAGGCGGAAAGCCCTATCGTGTGCAAGTGAAAAACTATCAAACACACTATGGCGACTCACTCTATTTGTTGGCTGGCGACAGCACACATTTTGGATTGTTGCTGAGCGAAATCGGTCGTTCTACCGATGAAATGTATTTTACAACTACAGGCGTGGTTCAGGAAAATGATGTGCAAAAAATTTCTTACCGCTTGTCAGTCAACGAATTTTCATATTTGGAATATACGTATTCTTTGCAACCTGATTCATATAATTTAGATTTGACCATTTCCACAAAGGGAATGGAGAAATATATCCGTGAATCGAGATATAACTTATTGTGGAACAGCACAATAAACGTACTTGAAAAGTCAAAATCGGCGGAATCGCTGAACACAACAATTGTTTGGAAATATTTTGAAGACGACACGGAAACCTTGAATCCACGTTCGAAAGACGATGAAAAGGAAAAACTTTCGGGACAAGTGAAATGGGTTGGATTCAAACAACATTTCTTCTCTGCCGTACTGATTGCCGACGATAAATTTGAACGTGGCGGCGATGTCACCTCTAAAGTATTGACCAACAGCAATACAACAATGAAAGAATTTACCGCAAGTTTGTTTATGCCAAAAGATCAAACTATCGGTATGCACTTCTTTTTCGGACCAAACCACCTTCCCGTGCTCAAAGAACAGGATGTGGATTTGGAAAGCATGCTTGACCTTGGTTGGTTCGGATTTATTACAAAATACGCTATCGTACCCATTTTCAATTGGTTACGTGGATTTATTGACAATATGGGATTAGTCATTTTATTGATGACAATCATCCTGAAATTGATTTTGTTCCCTCTCACTTGCAAATCGTATTTATCAACTGCCCGCATGCGTGTCATAAAACCATACGTGGACGAAATCAACGAACGATACCCGAAACCAGAAGAGGCAATGAAAAAACAGCAAGCAACAATGGATTTGTATAAAAAAGTCGGCATCAACCCAATGGGCGGATGCTTGCCGTTGCTGATCCAATTTCCTATTTTGGTTGCAATGTTCCGTTTCTTCCCCGCTTCCATTGAACTTCGTCAGGAAAGTTTTTTGTGGGCAGAAGACTTGTCAACATACGACTCGATTTTTGAATGGTCAACACATATTCCAATCATTTCGTCAATCTACGGAAACCATATTAGTTTGTTCACGTTGTTGATGGCTGCTTCAATGATTATTGTGAATAAAATCAACACTGCCAACACAACACAGATTCAAACGCCGGGAATGCCAAATATGAACGTGATGATGTGGATTATGTCAATAATGATGATTTTCTGGTTCAACGACTATTCGGCTGGCTTGAGTTATTATTATTTGTTGGCAAATGTGATAACAATGCTTCAGACAGTTTTGATTCGTAATTTGGTGAACGACGAAAAAATACTGAAGAAATTGGAGGCGAATAAGGCGAAAGCATCAACTGCGCCACGACGCAAGTCAAAATTCCAAGAACGATTGGAAAAAATGGCAAAAGAGCAACAAAAAAATATGCGTAAATAATACGCTTTTTTGTGGCTCATTCAAAAAATAACGGTATGAGTCTTTCTACAAAAACGATTATTACCTGTTTGCTGGGGATTTTGTTGTGGAACGCTTGCTCTATACAGGGAAAGCGCGATGGCTACACCTACAACAAAAAATTTGGCTACTACTATAAACTTCTGGCGTTCTCTGATACGTATGTCACGGCACATCCAGGCGATGTCGTTTCTGTGAAACTGGCGTTTTGCGAAGCCGACGATGATTCGCTGTACGACGAACGGACTCTTGACATAGTCGCCCGCGACGAACCAGCTCTCAGTCTATCGCAATTGTTGGTTGACTTACACACTGGCGATAGCATTTCGTATGTGATTCCTAAGAAAAACATTACCGAAAATAGTTTTATCCCCGATGCATTCTGGCGTGACAGCGCCTCCGACGTACACTTTTCGCTGATGGTTTCCGCCATCGTTGATAGTGCTACCTACGCCGACCAGAAAAAGGAACGGACCTTGTGGATACAGGCAAAACGCGACTATGAAACATTTTTGATTCAACAATACCTAAAAAAAACAAAAGAAAAATTCACACAACTCCGCTCTGGCATTTACAAACGTGTAATAAAACAAGGACGAGGAAACTATCTTGAAATCGGAGACCTGACTTCTATCTCGTATCAGGGAAGTTTGCTTGACGGAAAAATAATCAATCACTTTATCACTCTTGATTTTATGTTTGGCGCTGAATACCAAGTGATTAAAGGTCTTGAAATCGTTCTCCGAACAATGCGAAGAGGTGAACGTGCAAAAATCATCGTTCCAAGCGAATTTGCGTGGGGCGAATTTGGTTCGTCCGACGGCTCGGTGCCGCCTTATACGCCCGTTGTGTTTGATATCGAATTAAAATAATATACAGATGGATTTTACAATTGCTCCGCAGATTATTTCAAAAATCAAAAAATTAATCTCTGAAAATCAGTCGTTTACAATAACAACGCACCATAATTCCGATGGCGATGCAATGGGCTCGTCAACGGCGTTTGCCGAAGTTTTGCGACAAATGGGAAAAACTGTCAACATTGTGTTGCCAAACGATTTTCCCGCTTTTTTTCGTTGGATGAACGGCGCAAAAGAAGTGATTAACTACGAACGGAAGCCCAAAGAATCACAAGCAATTTTTGACGCAACTGACGTAATTATCTGTTTGGATTTTAACCAGTTAAGTCGAATCGACAATTTGGAGCAAGTCGTGGAACGTTCTCCAAAACCAAGAATTGTTGTTGACCACCATTTAGGCCTAAAAATTGAAGCCGAGGCAATTGTTTCGTTTCCCGACTCAAGTTCCACCTGCGAATTGGTGTATCATCTGTTACAAGCCTGCGGTTATGAGAAATACATTAACAAAAATGTGGCAGAATCGCTCTACACAGGTATTATAACTGATACTGGGCGGCTGGACTATGCATCGTCGTATTCCGAAGTTTACACGGTAGTGGGCGCTTTGGTCGAAAAAGGCATACGAAAAAACTTCATCCACGACAATATATACAATGTATATACCTACAACCGAATGCGTTTGCAAGCTGCCGTGTTACACGAAAATATGAATTTTCTACCCGAATTCCACACAGCGTATATCACCATCAACCAGAAAAACAAAAAGCAATATGATTTCCAACTTGGTGATTCAGAAGGCTTTGTAAATATTCCAATGGTAATAAAGGACGTGAAATTCTGCGCATTGTTCACTGAATATGACAATGGAACAGTAAAAATATCGCTTCGCTCAAAAGGCAAATTTCCAGCAAATAAATTTGCCGAAGACTATTTCGCCGGAGGTGGTCATTTCAATGCAGCAGGTGGCAAATTCACGGGCACACTCGCCGATGCGGTGCAAACATTTGTGAATGGCGTGCACGAATACAAAGATTTGTTGGAATAAAGTAGTCTATCTCTTTCTTGGAATATTCTTCAACGCATTACGCAATACATTCCATGTTTTGCCCACTGACGCAATTTCCACTACCTCGTTTGGCGAATGAGGACCTTTGATGTTTGGACCAAACGAAACTGCTTCCATATGTGGAAATGTATCGGCAAAAATTCCACATTCCAATCCAGCGTGGACTATGTCAACCTTAGGATTCACACAAAATTCGTCGGCACAGGCTTGTTTTACAACAGATAGCAACTGTGATTCCCACACAGGTTGCCAACCGGGATATTCACCCGTGAATTCCGATTTTGCGCCGTACAATTCAAAAATAGCTTTTTGCGCATTTGCCAACTGATGTTTGTTGTCGGTATCAATGCTTCGCAGCAGACAACCGACGGAAAGTTTTCCATTTTCGGTTTTTACAAACGAAAGGTTTGTTGATGTGTTGAGAATCTTACAGTTATGATTCTCGTACTTCACGGCACCATTCGGACAATTCACAATAGCACGAATGATACCAGCCGTTTGTTCCTGCGAAATCGCATTGGTTTCAGTGATGGTTTCCGCCGCAATGCACGAAAAATGGGGGTCGGTCTGGTAAAATTGTGATTGCTTTTCCTCTACAAACCGTTCAAACATTTTATGGAACACATTCTCAAACGAATAATTAATGGAAATCACCGCCGTAGCCTCGCGTGGGATAGCATTTCGCATATTTCCACCATTGAGGGAAATCAGCCTCATATCGGTTTTCTCCATCACGGCATACAAAAACTCGCACAAAACCTTATTGGCGTTCGCACGGTTCAGAATGATTTCAAAACCAGAATGACCGCCGGTCAGCCCTGAGACCGAAATTGTATAGACCTTTGTATGTTCACCGAGTGCGGAATATTCCAAATCAAATATAAAATTTGCATCTAATCCACCCGCGCAGCCGATTGTAATTTCATTTTCGTTTTCGGTGTCAAGATTTATGAGATATTTTGCGGAAATATCGGTCGGTTTGAGAGCAAACGCGCCCGTCATTCCCGTTTCCTCATCTATTGTAAATAGGGCATGGATTTCTCCATGCTCTATTGAATTTGAATCAAGAATTGCTAAAATCATTGCAACACCAATTCCGTTGTCGGCGCCGAGCGTAGTTCCTGCCGCACGGACAAAATTTCCATCAATGTAGGCTTCAATTGGGTCGGTTAGAAAATTATGGGCAACATCGTTGCGTTTTTGCGGCACCATATCAACATGTGCCTGTAACACAACAGGTTCCAAATCTTCAAAACCGTTTGTGGCAGGTTTTTCAATAAACACATTCCCTGCCGAATCCTGCCGATGGCGCAGATTTCGTTGCTCCGCAAAATCAAGCAGATACTTTGTGATTTGCTCTTCGTGTTTCGACGGACGCGGAATCTGGCAAATCTCGTCGAACCGTTGCCATACGCAATTCGGTTGTAATGATGCAATTTCTGACATACTAATCGTCAACTTGGCTTACTAATTCAAGTCCTGCTTTGTTCTTAATTTCAATGTTCTTCTTATCCAAGAAAATATAGCCTTCTTTTTCGAGTTCACTCAACAAGCGAATTGCGCTACCAGTTGAAATACCCGCATATTCAGCTAATTCGTTTCTCGAAATTTGAATGTCGATGTAGTCTTTGTCGATAAGTTCGGAAATAATCAACAAAATGCTTGCCATACGCGCTTTGATTTGTTTTTGTCCCAAATCAGCGATTTGACGAATGAATTTGTTCAAGCATTTTGACGTAAGTTCAACCATTGCTGACGCAAATTTTGGGTTTGTTCCAAGAATCCGACGAATCGTGTCTTTTTCAATGAATGCGATTATAGAATCGTTCAATGCTTCAGCCGTAGCTGGATATGTTTCGTCGAAAAGAGTTGATACTCCAACGATTGACACAGGAACTTGCAACGAAATAATTGTACTTCTGTCGTGGCTTCTGTTTTCAACCGAAGTTTTGGTCAAACCACGCATAAGAATCGTTGTTTCGTTGATCGAATGACCTTGTTTGAAAATCGTTTCACCTTTTTTGTAAGGAATGAATTTCAAATTACTAAGAATTTCATTCACTTCTTTTTCCGACAGAGTCTTGGCGATATTCGTCTTTTTGAGCTCTGCCACCATTTCATTATACGAAGGTACTTTCATAATTAAAAAATTTAATGTGTTTGTATTTTATTTATATTTTCTATTATTTCCTCGACACTAATTCCGTTACACGAAAACAGTTCGATTATGTTATAGAGCATTTCCGCACTTTGTTTCATTAATTTTTGTTTTTCGTCGTCAGTAATTTTTTCTGACGATGATTTCGCCAACGCATTGATTGTATTGCTGATAACATTTATTTGTTCGTTTGAACATTTCATTTTTTTCGATTGAATGAGTTGTTCCAACGGACGCAAATCGCACGGCATTGGTTTGTTTTCCTCAGCCCAGCACGTATCAGTTCCCGTATGACAAGTTGGCCCCATCGGATGGGCTTGAATCAGCAATGTGTCGTTGTCGCAGTCAACTTTTGCGCTCACAAACCGCAAAAAGTTCCCCGAGGTTTCACCTTTGGTCCACAACGTTTGGCGCGAGCGGCTGTAAAACGTAACTTTATGCGTTTCGAGCGTAAGGTCGAAGGCTTCTTGATTCATAAAACCCAGCATCAGCACGACACGCGTGTCGGCATCCTGAACAATTGCAGGAATCAAACCATCGCCATATTTTGAAAAATTCAGTTCCATTATCTGATAGGTATGTTTTGTTGTTTTAAGTATGCTTTCAATTCGGGAATGGCAATTTCCTTAAAATGGAAAATGCTTGCCGCCAGCGCCGCATCGGCTTTTCCTTTAGTGAACACATCTTTGAAATGTTCCATAGTTCCTGCACCACCCGACGCAATCACTGGAATATCGACCATTTCGGACACTTGACGGGTAATATCGCACGCAAAGCCTCCCTTAGTTCCATCGTGGTTCATTGAGGTGAGCAATATTTCGCCCGCACCACGGTTATACACTTCCTTAACCCAATCGAGCGTTCGTATGTCGGTAGCCTGGTGACCGCCGTGCGTATGCACCATCCACACATCATCGTGCAATTTTGTATCAATGGCGACAACTATACACTGCGAGCCAAATTCCTTAGCTAAATCGGTGACTAACTGTGGATTATATACTGCCGCGGAATTTATGGTGATTTTATCAGCGCCTGCCGCAAGCAACACGCCCACATCGTGAACCGATTTTATGCCACCACCAACGGTAAATGGAATATTCAGATGAATCGCAATTTTCTTCACCAACTCCGCAAACGTATCGCGTCCCTCTATTGTGGCTGTAATGTCCAAAAATGTGAGCTCGTCGGCGCCTTGCTCAGCATACATTGCCCCCAGTTCCACAGGGTCGCCGGCATCGCGGAGACCAAGAAAATTGATGCCCTTCACGGTGCGACCGTCTTTAATATCAAGACACGGTATGATTCGTTTAGCCAACATATTTTTTCGAATATCTGTATTTTCTGACAACATATAACACAATGCCTACCAACGAGATAAGTAAAATTGGAAGCACAATGTTCAATAATTGCCAATATGTTTTTTCTTCAATAATTCTATTTTTGTTCAACAATCGAATAGTGATTTCGCGCGAGCGCACCGAAAGCAAATCGGAATCTCCACAGAGATAATTCACCGCATTCATAAAGAAGTCAAGATTGCCCGTATAAACACGTTTATCGAACGAAGCATACTTGTAATAATACAGCGGTTTAGGAATCGTATCACCGTTGGCTACCTCTATTTCGTTACGAATCACATCACCATCGGAAACGACAATGATGCGATTTTGCGAAGACTCATCTTTGCGTTGGAATTGTTTTGGCACAGAAAACCCACTATTTTCAAGCGGTGACTTTCTTGACTGATACAGCGATTTCCCCGAACCTTCGAGCAACACCGCCGTAGGCACATAATATTTATTGAAAAACTCCTTATTTGGATTGCTTTGCAATATTTGAAAACCAACCGTTGTTGGCGTGGAAACCACACGTGCATACGCCGACGAAGTGAGCAAAACTGTTTTTTTGTAAGCACCATTTCCTTCCAAAGTGTCGATAGTGCTTGCAAATTCCGATTTCACCACATCAATATTGTTTGTAATGTTGTGTTTCTTTGTCGGTTTGAACAACGGGAAATAATACCACGGAACAGGGACAAAACGAGGCTGTTCGCCAAATGCGGCAACATTCATAGGTATTTTCGCACATTGATTGTCAAGCAGAATTGCAGGATTGATTCGCACGCCAAGATTGAACAACAAATCCGAAAGATTCAAATCTTTTGCCAATGCAAAGGTATAGGAACTTTTCTTAAGAGAATCCAAGCTGACAGAAACATTATCGTACAAAAACATCACATTTCCGTCGTTCATAATATATTGGTCGATAACAAATTTGTCTTGCTCGCTCAATTGCATTGTGGGCTCCGCAATAACCAGAGCATCGTATTTATCCAACGAATCGAGCAATTGCTGCGAAGTCACCCGGTCAACATTGTAAATATCAAGCAAAGAGACCGTTGCATTGTAGGAATACAACAACGGTAGTTCACCGTGTCCAGTAAGGAACGCCACATTTTTCCGTTTTTCTGCCGTCAATTGCAAAATCGCCTTCACACATTGATATTCTAGATTTTGCAACGCCTCGTTGATTTGCTCTTCGGGGGTATTGCCACGAGTATTGCTCAACATATTCACCGTCACAAATTTCTTTGACGTTGAAACAATTATGCCAGGAATAATGTTGCGTTGCGTCAATTTTCCATTTTCGTCCTCTTCCTGAATCGTGTACGGCGCAAGTCCGTAGGAATCGTGCAAACGGGCAATTGTATGTTTAAAACTATTTTTTCCATCGCCAATTGATTGAGGGTCAATAAATTTAACGAGAACTTTATTTTTTCCGCCAATTTGTTGAAACTCATTCAACAAATCAGAGACATCACGTTCCATTTTAACAAACGACATTGGCAAATCGCCCGTCAAATACACTGTCATGCGAATTGTGTCGTCAAGTTGT
The DNA here is from genome assembly GCA_002371705.1 of Bacteroidales bacterium UBA3754. GTDB lineage: Bacteria > Bacteroidota > Bacteroidia > Bacteroidales > UBA1715 > UBA1715. The sequence continues at coordinate 55,130 of DFGI01000061.1, read as the reverse complement.
TCCAAAACTTGTTTCGATGTTTCCGAAAGCGTGTAGCGTTTTTCTTCTGTCATATCGAAACGGAAATATTTCAATTCACTCACTACGAGCACAATACAAAACGCGGCAAGTGCGATTGCGATTCTTATAAGTGTGGATGTTGTGGTAATCTTCTTCATATTATTTCCTTTTTTTCGCAATCGACAAAGTGGTGAAATATAAAAATAGCACTATAAAGCCAATAAAATATATCAAATCGCGGGTATCGACAACGCCACGGCTAATCGAAGCATAATGTTCCTGAATCCCCAGTGTTGACAAGAACGATAGCGACGGCAACAATTCCGCAATAAAATCAAATCCTATGTACAACACAAAGCACGAAACAGCAGTCAAAATAAAAGCAATAATCTGATTATCAGTAAGTGACGATATAAACGTACCAATAGCCAAATACATTCCGCCCATACAAATCAACCCGATGTACGCACCAACTGTCGCACCCGTATCAATATTGCCCACAGGACTTCCCAAGGAATAAATTGTAATGTAATATAATATTGTTGGTACTAGTGCGAACAGCAACAACAACAAACCAGCAAAATATTTTCCCAGCACAATGGAACGGTCAGAAATCGGCATAGTGAGCAACAATTCCATTGTCCCCGACTTGGATTCCTCACTATAGAACCGCATGGAAATTGCCGGAATTAAAAATAAGAAAATCCACGGAGCCAAAATAAACAATCCATCTATGTTAGCATAGCCCGAGTTAAGAATATTGAGATCGCCGTCGAACACAAAGAGGAACAATGCCGTCGCCAATAAAAAAACTATCAGCACAAGGTACCCGATGAGCGAACTGAAAAAACTCGACAATTCTTTTCTAAAAAGTGCAATCATACATTTCAAAAATGGTGGTGCAAATATAACATTTATGATATTTTTCTTTTCAATTTTATATTTAGAAATTGCGATTTTTTTACCGAAATGCAAAAAATTGCAAACGAAACGATATTAATTTGTGCATTTTGTTGTTGAGAAAAGTAAAAACACGGTATTTTCAAACAACGCAACACAAATTTTAAAGTGAAACGCTGTTTTTCGACGAATCATTATTAAATAATTGTCGCTCTGTGAAAAATGAACGAGAAAAAAAATTACCTTTGGTCAAAATACAAATGATTATGCAGACAGTAATAAATATCTATCAAATTTTTACGCGTCTTTTTGCGAACCAAAACGAAACAAATCAAGAATTCGGGACTATAAAAGAAAATGGTTGTTCCAAATTCAACGACATAACTTCCACAGCGTTGAACGAACTAAAAAGAATGGGCGTGACGCACGTGTGGTACACTGGTGTGATTCGCCATGCTTCGTGCACGAATTATTCCCGCTACGGGCTTTCGGTTGATAATCCGCACGTGGTGAAAGGGCGGGCTGGCTCGCCGTATGCCATCAAAGACTACTTTGACGTTGACCCCGATTTGGCAACAAACGTGAAACTTCGAATGAAAGAATACGAAGATTTGATTGCTCGCACGCACGATGCTGGGTTACAATGCATTATGGATTTTGTTCCCAACCATGTGTCGCGTGAATACAGTTCCGACAATCTGCCACTTGGCGGCACATCGCTGGGAAGCTACGACGACACTTCTTTGGCTTTTTCGCCAAACAATAATTTCTACTACATTCCCGACGAAGAGTTGCATCTGCCTGATATTCAATATCCATACACAGAAGGCTCGGCAATGTACTACGAATATCCAGCCAGAGTGACAGGCAACGATGTGTTCAATTCTTATCCGTCGAAAAACGACTGGTACGAAACCATAAAGTTAAATTATGGCGTTGACTACAAAAACACGTGGCAAAATCATTTCGAGCAAATTCCCGACACGTGGATTCGTATGCAGGAAATCCTCTCATTCTGGGCGCAAAAAGGCGTTGACGGTTTCCGTTGCGATATGGCGGAAATGGTTCCCGTGCAGTTTTGGGGCTGGGTGATTCCACAAATCAAAGAAATTAACCCAAATTGTATATTCATAGCAGAAATATACAATCCCGACGCATACGTAAGTTATTTAGTTGACGGTCATTTCGACTATTTGTACGACAAAGTTGGCTTGTACGACACTATGCGTTTGATTGTTGAAGGAAAAGGTATTGCAAAATATATTTCCGACTATTGGAAACGTTCGGAACGGGTTGTGGGAAAAATGCTGCGATTTTTGGAAAACCACGACGAACAACGCATCGCATCACGTTTCTTTGCTAACGACGGGGAAAAAGCAAAAGCCGCCATGGTGTTGCTCGCAACCATCAATCCTGGTCCGCTGATGATATATTTTGGTCAAGAAATCGGAGAAAAAGGAATGGACAAAGAAGGTTTCAGCGGAGTTGACGGACGCACAACTATTTTTGACTATTGGAGTTTAAAAGAGTTCAACAAATGGGTGAACGGAGGAAAATTCGACGGCGGAAGATTATCGCCCGAACAAAAAGATTTACGGGAATTTTATTCACAGCTGCTTAACTTCAGATTGAACTCAGACGCTGTACAAAACGGCGCATTCTACGACTTAATGTGGAAAAATTATGACGGAAAACTCGACGCCGACAAAATCTTTGCATATACCCGATACTCGGAAAATGAAAAATTGTTATTCGTGCTAAATTTCGACTACGAAAGAACGTTCACATTCAATCTGATTCTTGGAAACCACATGTTTGAAACAATGAACTGCCCCACCAAAGGCACTCTCAAACTCACGGAAATATTCGACGGCAGTTTACACGACGAATACCCGATGAGCGACATACTTGAGAATGGACTGCCAATATCAATTTTACCAAATTCAGCTTTAGTTTTCAAAATGGAATGGAAATAACATTAGGAATTTCAACTTGTCCGAACGACACTTATACGTTTGACGCGCTGATTCACAAGAAAATCGACACACAAGGAATTGATTTCAAAGTTGTGATGGGCGATGTACAGGAACTGAACCGCCGTGCGATGTGCGGAGATCTGCAAATGACAAAATTGAGCTATTTCGCGTACGCACACGTATATAAGACCTACCAAATCCTTGATGCAGGAAGCGCGTTGGGCTTTGCGAATGGTCCATTGTTTATCTGTAAAAAAGGAAACGAAAAAAACATTACTTCAAAATCCAAGATACTGATTCCAGGCAAGGAAACAACAGCAAATCTATTGTTTTCAATGGCTTATCCCGATTATACAAACAAAACAGAATGTTTGTTTTCCGAAATAGAACCACATATAATGAGCGGAGAATTCGACGCGGGCGTGATAATACATGAAAACAGATTTACATACGCTGAACGAGGCTTTTCAATGTTGCGCGACATGGGCGATTTTTGGGAAAGCGAAACACACACGCCTATTCCACTTGGAGCAATTACGATTCGCAGAGATGTACCCGATGATTTGAAAAAGACAATCAATCAATTGCTACGCGAAAGTATTGAATACGCAAACGCACATCCTCAATCGTCAAACACGTTTATACACGAATATGCACAAGCAATTGAAGATGATGTATTGAAAAAACACATAGCCCTGTTTGTGAATGATTTTAGCCTTTCGCTTGGAAAACAAGGAAAAACAGCCATCGAAACCCTCTACCAACGAGCAAAAGCAGTCGGAATCATCAACGAAGTCCCAGAAGAAATGTTTATTCTATAACCCAATTAAACATTATGCATTGTAAATTGTGAATTGTGCATTGCTCATTATTCCATCGCTTCCGCAACAATTTCCGCAATATCCTTCACCTGCACGTCAACGCCCTTCACGAATGTTTTTTTGCACAACGGACAAGCAGTAGCAAGCACGTCGGGATTTTTCTGCAACAACACTTTAAGAGTTTCCGCCTTTATCACGTTTCTATCCGCCATAGAAAGACTTAAATCGCCGAGCGAACCGCTACAACACAAAGAATTCACTTTTTCCTGCTGTACCGATTGCAACTGACCTGTCATTCGAAGCAGTTCACGAGGTGGCTCATACACGCCACAACCGCGTCCCAATTCACATGGATCGTGATAAACAATGGTTTTCTCAGATTGTGCCAATTGAATCCTACCTTGATTCACCAATTCCAAGAAATATTCCGAATGATGTTTTATGGTGATTTGCCCCAACTCATAGTCGTCTTTAAACACTTTGTAGCAAATCGGACACGAAACCAACAAAATCGGAGCGCGCGATTCAAGAATTTTTTCACGGTTGTAGGCTATCAGTTTTTTCGCTGCTTCATATTGTCCAGCAAGCATAAGCGGACGACCACAACACGCACCTTTTTCCTTATCCATAAATTGGTATTTCACGCCAGCTTTGTCAAGAACTTTCAGAACCGATTTTTTTATACCCGGCGTCATGTGCGTCATACAACCCGCGAAATAAATCACTTCTGGCTTAGAATCAATCATTTGCGGTTCATCAACAGGCAACGTCTGAAGAAAAGCATAGTCGGAATTAAATTCTTTAGTGGCACGAATTCGTTGCGAAATACGCAAGTCGTTCAAATTGATTCGCACAGGACACGCTTGCTCACAACGACCACAAAGCAGACAGTTGTACAACTTTCGGTCGGTCAAATTTTGGTCACGAATGTTTTTCAAAATATACACCGACTGGTTGTTAGAAATATTCGCCACGTGCATTTGACACACATCAATGCAGACACCGCATCGAGAACAAGAATATACCTGTATTCTTGAATAGGAATTGAATTGTTTTTTCAACTTGATTCCATAATGACGAAGGAAGATGAATAGAATTTCCGTAAAAATGTGCATATAACGAGAAAACGGAAATCCAACGAAGAATAAGCCCAAACTCAACGAATACCCCCACCACAACATTGATTCCATTGATGAATTTACGCCAATCCACACAAACAACTGTCCAACCGTATTGGTTAAAAATCCTCCGTTTCCATACAACGCCGCAGTGGCACTTTCAGCCAACAACCTCATCGGAAAAATGAACCACAACGAAATCAACGCAACCCTGTCGAGCGGTTTCAATTTCGTCGTTTTCTTAATACCAAAAATCTTGCTGTTAATTCGTTTGAAATAGGCCAACAAAACGCCAGTCAAAATGTACAACAACAAGAAATCCATTAAGTTGGTCATAAACCGTTCGCCGGGAAACCATTCGTGGACATAGTATTGGAAGAAAATCGGATACCACGGAGCTTTCGCAAGCGTTCCATAGTACATATAACATTCGACGTGTCCAAACACTATAATCAGGAACCAACCCATTGCGAAACACATGTGCATATAGCCGAGCAACGGATTTCGTTTATACATATTTCTATGCACAAGTCCTTCCAAAAAACTTTCCTTTATGGCATCCCACGATCTACGGGTAAAAATACTCTGCACAATTCGCAGTTTGTCGATATGCGACAATTTGGTTATCCATAGTCCATACTTTATGAACAGAACAATAAGCAGGAATAACATTCCCAATGTGAACGGTAGTATGAAATAGGTTTCCATTACGCTTTATCTTTTATTTCAAAAATCGTCAAACCTTTCTTTATCAGCATAACAACATTACGAGTGTTGATACCGCGCGGACATTCCAACAAACATTTTCCGCACAACATACATTTGTCAATTTCCTCGTGAGTTTTTTCCAAATCGCCCAAACGTATTTGCAGACTTAATTTTCTGATATTGAACGAAGTAAGATTTCCCGCGCTACAAATTGCAGTACACGAGCCACAAGAAAGACAGGCATTGAAAGTCGGTTCATTTTCAAGAATATAGCTTATCAACCGTCTGTCAATATCGCCGTAGTCTATTGTTCTTGATTTTGTTGTTGAAAATCCAAAATTTCTCATCGCGCTGTATTTATAAAATAATCACGAATAGCGAATGCTGTTGCCTTGGCATGGTTTACCGTGTCGAACACCGACATAGGTCCGATACTTGTTCCCGCCGTGAAAAGCCCTTCCACATTCGTCAAATTTGAACCAATATGATGGTCGAGTGGTTGAATAAATCGGTTTGGCGCGCATTTCAAACCACACGACTGGGCAAACAGTTCCGTGCTTTTTGCCGATTCCATTCCGACCATCAACACCAGCATATCCACTTGTATTTTGCACGGGCGCGCGGCAAGTGTGTCTTCAACCTTCAATTGGAGCGTGCCATTCGAATTCTCACCAACTTCCGACAATCGGCCACGAATGAATTGAATATGATATTTTTCCTGCGCTTCGCGGTACATTTCCTCAAAACCTGGTCCGTACATACGCAAATCCATATAACAGCAGAATATTTCCGCCTTCGGACATAATTGTTTCAAATGAATTGCTTGTTTTACTGCCGTCACGCAGCATAATTTTGAGCAGTAGTGGTTGCCTGATTTTTCGTCACGTGAACCGACACAATGAATAAATGCTATTCGCTCAGGAACTTTATCAGTGGGTGTTTTGAATTCACCTTTCAAATCTTTCAGCTTCACTTCCAAGTCGGCAGAAGTAAGAACATTGTCGTAAATTTTGTAACCGTATTCTTCCTTGCGTTCGGCATTGAATAGTTTATAGCCTGAAGCGACAACGACTGCTTTACTACGGAACACCACATCGCGCGAAGTATGTACCTCAAAGGTTCCATCATCTTGTTTTTTCACAGAAATGACATAGGTATTCAAATAAATCGTCAAAGCACGTTTCCGTGTCTCGTCGGTATAGTGGGCCAATACTTCCGATGCGGAACGATGCGTTGGGAACAAGGTGTCCCAATCGTTCAAATGACCACCTATTGTTTTTTCCTTTTCAACGATGATGGTTTCATACCCTAAGTCCTGCAATGAGCAAGCTGTTTCTATACCAGCAATTCCGCCACCAATTATTAAAACATCAATCATTTTATATCAATTTTGTCTGTTTTTCGTCAATTATACTTTCAAGCAACTTGGTTTTTCAGGCAGAGGCATTTGATTGCCATTTTTGTCCAAATATTTTGCCTTCGGGTCGTATTCGATGCCCATTTTGTCGAGCAACGACTCGCATTGCACTTGATGCATCTGCAAGCCTAAATCCCAAGGATTGTAGCCCAACACCAAGCCTGCCATTTCCTCGTAGGTCAGCACAGGAATACCGTAACCATTTTCGTCGTAAGTCACGCCTTCCATTTCGGCAAGTGTATATTGCCATTTGTCCATAAACATTGCACAGCCCGGACAATTTGCAACAATAAAATCAGGCTTATATGGTTTCATCGACTCCAATTTTTTCTTTGTGTTAGAAATTGAATATCCACGATTTGCCTGCACCAAATAGTTTCGGAAACCGAATCCGCAACAATGACGACGTTCTGGGTAGTCAACAACATTTCCGCCCCACGATTCTATCATTCCAACTAAAACTTGTGGAAATTCAGCGCCGCCAACACCTTTAGTCGGGAACATTTTTGCATAGTGGCAACCGATGTGCTCAACTACGTTTAACGGTTCGCCCGTCTGTTTATTTACCAATTTATATTTTGCCTTTTCGGCGATTTCATTTCTGAATTTATAGATTACGTCACTTGTATGTGCAATGTTTTTGGGCAGATTAAATTCCCGTTTCGTAGCTTTATACAAGTATTCACGGATTTTTTCCAGTTGCTCGGGGAAATGGTGCCACAAATCAAGTATTTCCGTATAAATGCCAAACGAGGTCACACACGATATTGCCATGTGTTCCAAACCGGCCTGCGTCATCAACGAAAACTGGCGGGCAACAACAGTCTGAATCGTGTCGAACGGCACTATATCAGAATGATAGCCGATTCCCGTACACGTGGTGTGGTTAGGGTCGTCGATAATATTTTTATGCAATTCTTCACGCAAAATCCGCAAGAACGCTACTTCCGACGCAGGAAAGAAATTTTGTCGAATGCAACTCCGTGCGTAGAAATAATCATTTTCCGCAATTTCTTTCTGGTACGCATTCCAGATTTGTTTTTTCCCTTCTATGTTCATACGCTTAGTCTTGGTGTTCGTTACTATTATATGTGATTACGTGCATCAAATATTCATTATTGTCATCGTCGGTGCTCATGTGCATCTCCGCCGCTTTTTTCTTCGATTCCGACTCAATAATGTCGTACATTTCCTGACCGCCGGTTACTTTAAAGATTTCCGCAAGTTCATCAAGATTTTTCTGATGGATTTTTCGCATCGCGCCTGCACCGTCCTTATATAAATTTGCACCTACCCTGTCGTAAATCGCCTCTTTGTTCTGATAAATCCAATCCCATACCACGCCCTGTTCTGGATGTAGCTCCGGCTTAACCAAAGCAGGATGAACACAATAACCATATTTCAATATACTCTCGCCAATGGTCTTTTTCAAGCCATACTGCTGACGACCTTTCTCACTTTCGGTGAAAAAACCGCATTTTTGTGAAAGTGCGCGCAACGCCTGAATGACCATTCCTGCCGCATTTCCACGAGGGCAACGGGTTTTGCACGACATACATTGACCACAATACCAAATGGTGTTCGATTTCAACAAAGCCTCAATTTCATCGTTGTTTCTCCGCTGAACGGTTGTCACTATCATTCGTGGGTCGTAATTGTAAAACTCGGCAGCTGGGCAAATAGCACAGCAAATCCCGCAATTCAAGCACGAATGCATTGCTTCCTGAAAACGAACGTCTTTCTCTAATTCAGCAACATAATCCATATCAGAATCCTTACGATTTTCTTTATTTTGTAACTTCACAAAATACATCCTTTTTTTTGAAAAAAGGAATAGTGCAAACACGTAAATTCTGTAATACGTATTTATACGTATTTCCTATATACAATTAGAGTTCCGTTGGTTTTGATTGTGAAACTGTCAGAAAGAGATTCGTTTAGCGTGCCGCACCACCACGATACGAGATGTTGTGGTAGCGGATATTTCAAATTTTCAGAAGAAACCGTTGTTGCTGGATTCAGAGAAAAAATAGAAACCTGTTGTCCTTTACACGAGTGGAAAGTAGTTGGTTTCGCAATGGCGCAAAACACGCCTGTGTCAGTCACCATCTGCACGGAATCGAGCATAGAAATGTATTCGCCAAGCAACGAAATATTTCCCAAGGTATGGTCTTCACGTAATCCTGTGGCTCCAAGAATTGTAATATTTCGTATGCCGTTTGCCACAGCCCATGTGACCGTTTTTGTCAAATCGTTGGTTTCTTGGTCGGGATTATGGAACACACGGTCGGCGTATTTTTCTCGCATCGCGAAATTAATCGAATCCAAATCGCCAACAATCATTGTCGGTTCCATGCCAAAAGCCAACAAATTCATAATTGCACCATCGCAACAGATTATTGTTCGTGCACGTTTCAATATTGACACAGGGACTGGATGTTCTGGGAATGCCCCGTTACACAACACCACACAATCAGAATATGTAAAAAAAGAACTATTCTCCATCACATCTCCAACTTCCTTTCTTCTGTTTGTTTTTTGTACATTTTCCGCCATTCAAAAATGCCAATTATTGCCGAGATGATATAGCAACTATAGAGCAAAACCGTTGGATACAAATCAGATTGTCCATACGAAATAACAAGAGCAACGTACATAGAATCGGCGACTATCCAAAAATACCAATATTGCAGAAATTTCTTTGTGAGCAAAAAGGTGGCCACCGCACTTATTACCGTTATCATAGCATCAACAAATGCTATATCAGAACCTAACAGCCAAAGGAAATTCGCCATAACCAGCGTCCCCCCCACAATCACGGCGAGGGCAATCAACCAATCTTTCACCTTCATCAATTGAATCGGCAATTCGGAATCCTCATTGGAGCGTCCGCGTTTCCATTCATACAGCCCATACACGCTTACAACCACATAATAAATTTGAAAAACAGCATACGCATACACTTCGGTAGCAAAGAAATTGATTGCCAACAATGTAGCCGAAATGATATTGAAATACCATAAAGCAATATGCTGTATAACCTGCAACACCATCACTGCCAAGCCTGTAAGCGTTCCCAACAGAACGCACAGGCGCAATGGTGTCATTTCTGCAAAATATTGAATAAATGCGTCAATCATCAATTAAAAAGTATAAGAAACTTTAACCGTATAATGAATTCCAGCCTGCGGGAAATAATAAATCCATGATTGTTCCTTCCCTTGTTCATACCAGTTTCCACCATATCCGTTGCTAATATAGTTTTTATCCAACAAATTATTTATCAAAAATTGAAAATCGAGGCTACTTTTTTCGTTTATGCTCCACACGTAGCGAGATTGGAAATCGTGAACAGAATATGCATCAAGGCTACGGACATCGCTCGAAGTGTTGTCGAAATACTGTTTGCCAACAAATTTGCTCACAATTCCCAACGACAACCCTTTCACGGGATACAACATGATAGTGTGCGATGCGACCACATTCGGAGAATATGAAATATCCGTTGTTCCCAACTCTGTAATTTTCTGAATTTCATTCCAATCATCATCGTAATCAGTAGCATATTCCACATAATCGCGGATTTTGTTTTGTGAAAGCGTAATATTTCCGCACCATTCTATTTCTTGTGCGGGACGATAATTCAACGTCAATTCAACGCCACGGCGGAAGCTTTTCGTCACGTTTTCAAGAATAGCATCGCCCACATCGTTCAACTTACCCGTTTGTACCAATTGGTCTTTGTATTGCATATAATACAAATTGGCTGTAAACGCAAGTTTTTTCCACGATTTGCGGTAGCCGAACTCAAAATCATACAAATGTTCAGGGCGCAATTCCTCCGCTTCTGTTTGTTTTGCAGCATCTTTCAAATTGGCACGGGTCGGCTCACGGTTGGCAATTGCGAATGAAGCAGTTATATCCTGAAAATTACGCATTTTATATTTTGCTCCAAATTTAGGGTTCCAAAACATCCAATTAAATGTGTGGTCCATTTCCGTTAAATCATCATCGAAGCCATTCATTTCGTAATTGATAGAGCGAGCCTGAGCATCGGCAAACAAAGTAAGATTTTGCAGCTGATATGTCAAACGCGCGTAGGCGTTCAATTCTTTTTTCAAACCATTGTTTTCGTAATATGGTTTAGAAATATCCGTTTCGGTATCGTCCTTTATCCAGATAACTTTTCCAAAATGGTCTCCATCGTAAATGCTATATGAATTGCCAACCGAAACTGTTGAGCGTCCTCGTTTCATTTCCAAATTCGCCGCATATCCATATTGAATATTGTCCATACATTTCTGACGGATTAAATCGTGACGTGTTGTTCCAAGTCCGTAACTTGCGAGTTTAGCGTTGCCTTTATATTGTTCATAGTAGCCATCGCCTTTCGTTGCAAACAGCGATGCATTGAATGCCAATCTATCCAAACCAAGAACCGAATCGTTGCTCCATTTGTAGGAAAGAAGGTAACGTGTTTGTGTATAATTATCCGTTTCGTTCGAATAGAACTGTTCGTTTCCATTTTCATCAATATAGGAACCAGCAGGATTATACGTCAGGTCAACTTCAAGTTTTTCGGCTGGCAGGCCTTCCCATGTGATGCCAGTTTTTTGCTTACCAGCGAGAACACGCGCCGACAGCAAGGAATGTTTCATTTTATATGACGCGCCCAAATCAAACGATTGCAATTTATCGTTTGCACGCTGAACCCAGCCATCAGTTTTCATAAAACTATAGCGTGCATCAAACATCAAATGGTTGGCTATCAAACCAGTTCCTGCGGAAACCGAATATTTTTGAGTATTAAAAGAGCCTGTTGCCACCGAAACCTGCCCATACATATCCTCCGAGTTTTCTTTTGTCTCGAAATTCATTGACGCGCCAAATGACGAAGTTCCATTTGTTGACGAACCAACACCACGTTGCAAATCAACACGGCTCACCGACGATGAAAAATCGCCCAAATTTACCCAGTAAATATCCTGAGATTCCGCGTCGTTCAACGGAATTCCGTCAATAGTCACATTGATGCGCGCCATTTCCGTGCCACGCACACGCATATTAGTGTAACCGATTCCCGTTCCCGTTTCCGATGTTGCCACAACCGACGGCGCCGATTCCAGCAAAAACGGCACATCACGCACCATTGTGTTCGATGCCACCTTATCAAGCGTTGTGACATTCACCGTTTTCGATGGAAAACCAACCACTTGCGTAACATCGAGCATAAACGAGGTCATATTCACCGTCAACGGTGTTTTTTGCGAACCAGAAACAGGCACTATCCGCGTATAATAGCCGACATAGCTACATTCCAACGAATCGCCAGCGGCAGAAACCGCGATTTCAAATGTTCCATCGTTCCGAGTGAGTTCGCTCTTGTGCGTTCCAAAACACCACACCGACGCTTTCGACAGCGGTTTGCCGTTTTCATCGCACACTTTACCTGTGATTACATTTCCTTGCGCAATAAGGTTCAACGAGATACACACTGAACCTAAGAATACAAGCACTTTTTTCATTTTTTTTTTACATTTAAACAACAATAAAACAAATGAATAGAAGTGATTGCGTGTGAAGCACATCGAATTCCTTACGCTGGTACTAACCAGTTCAAGTTAAAGGGTATTATCTCAGCCTCCTTGCAGGCACCCCTATTCGTCGGTGCAAAAGTATATAAATTTTAATTGCAAGCAAGCTAATGCGAAAAAAGTTTTTTACAACTCGCAGCTAACCACCTCGTCCATTGGAATATCCCACGGGGCACAATCTATTTTAGGGACGATTTGCCATGGAAAACAAATACCAATCTTGTAACAGTTTGTTTGCGGAAGAAATCTGTCGTAGAAACCTTTACCACGTCCCATTCTGCCACCCTCTTTATCGAAAGCCAGTCCAGGGATTATGCAAAGGTCAATTTTACTGTAGTCGGAAAACACGTCACTGGTAGGCTCACCAATGCCGAATTTTCCGACTTTCATTGATTCAATGTCAGTAAAAGTGTGGAGTACTAGTTTTTCACCGATTACCTCCGGCAATAAAAATGTTTTTTCATTCGACCATTTTTGGATAAAATCGTGCGTATGTACTTCATCGGGCAGCGACCAGAAACAAAGGACAATTTTGGCATCTTGAAAATGTTTATTTTTTTCCAACTCGGCACAAACTTGTACTGAAAGTTCAGCCAACTCTTTTTCTGATTTGCTGCGCGTTTGCGAAAGCATCGATTTTCGAATGGTCAGTTTCATATATAACAGTTTTATTTACAATGTTTTGAGATATTTTTCCACGTTTTTGCGGATTCGTTCGGCAATATCACCTTGCGTACCTCTATTTTTCACAAAATTATCACCTGTAATATGTTCGAACAACTCTATATAACGGTCGCTGATTGACGTTACGATTTGCGGAGTCATTTCAGGGACTTGTTGTCCTTCCTTGCCTTGGAAACCGTTTGCCATCAGCCATTCACGAACAAATTCCTTTGAAAGTTGTTTCTGAGCTTCTCCTTTTTTGAAACGTTCCTCATAACCATCAGCATAGAAATATCGCGAGGAATCAGGAGTGTGGATTTCGTCAATCAAATAGATTTTCCCATCCTTTTTACCAAATTCATATTTTGTATCGACCAAAATCAAACCACGTTTTGCTGCAATTTCAGAACCTCTTTCAAACAAAGCCATTGTATATTTTTCCAAGATCTCATAATCTTCCTTGGAAACAAGTCCACGAGCCAAAATTTCTTCTTTTGATATATCTTGATCGTGCTCACCAATTTCTGCCTTGGTTGTTGGTGTAATGATAGGTTTTGGAAATTTCTGGTTTTCCTTCATTCCTTCGGGAAGTTTTATGCCACAAAGTTCGCGAGCACCGTTTTTATATGCTCTCCAAGCACTTCCGCACAAATATGCGCGTACAATCATTTCCACAGGAAAACCTTGACATTTCAAACCAACAGTCACCATTGGGTCGGGATTTGCAAGTTTCCAGTTCGGACAAATATCTTTAGTTTCATCAAGGAATTTCGATGCTATTTGGTTCAACATCTGCCCTTTGTACGGAATTCCTTTTGGCAAAATCACGTCGAATGCCGAAATACGGTCGGTGGCAACCATCACCAAAATATCATCGTTGATGCTGTACACATCACGTACTTTTCCGTTGTAAACACTGGTTTGACCAGGAAAATTAAAATTTGTTTTTGTTAAAGCGTCCATTTATTTATTGATTTTTATTATACGTTAGATTGTTTTTCAAATGCTGATATGATATGCGACACAAGTCGGTGGCGCACAATGTCTTTTTCGTTGAATTGGATTGCTGTGATGCCGTTCGTATTGTTTAGCAACGACACCGTTTTTTCCAAACCCGATTTACTTTTATCGGGCAAATCGATTTGCGTAACATCGCCAGTCACAATGAATTTTGCATGTTCTCCCATTCTGGTCAAGAACATTTTCAATTGGTTCAATGTGGCATTCTGCGCCTCGTCAAGAATTACAAACGCATTATTCAGCGTACGTCCACGCATATACGCAAGCGGCGCAATTTGAATGACGTTGGTGTCGAGATAATCCTGCAACTTCCGGGGTTGCAACATATCCTGTAATGCGTCGTAAAGTGGTTGTAAATACGGATTTAACTTTTCGCGCATATCGCCAGGCAAAAAGCCCAATTTTTCTTCAGCCTCAACAGCTGGACGACATAGTACGATTCGTTGCACCGCCTTGTCTTTCAATGCTTTAACAGCAATCGCAACCGCAGTGTATGTTTTTCCCGTTCCTGCTGGTCCGATGGCAAACACCAAATCATTCTCCACGCATTTCTCCACCATTTTTTTCTGATTTGTCGTGCGCGCTTTTATAGGCTTGCCCTCGTTTCCATAAAACAAAATCTGGTTATTTGGATTTTCGTTTCCATAGAGGCTTTCATTCATTTCCAAATTCGACAGTATATCTTGTGTTTGTTGTAAGGAAATGCCATGGTAACGCTGCGTATGTGTCAGTATTTTAGCGAATTGTCGTTCAAAATTGTCACATTCCTTTTGACTGCCAATCACATGGATTTCGCTTCCGCGAGCCACCAGTTTCAGCTTCGGGAAAAACGACTTTATGGTTTCAAATTTCTCATTGCGTACACCATAAATGTCCAACGGATCGACCGTGTCTAAATATATTATTTGCTCTGCCATACAGGGAACAAGATTTTTTTATATCTTTGGAACAAATGTAATAATTTATTTTTTATCACATTGATAGATACCTAAAAAGATGCAAACGGTTTCAATAACAACGGATTGGGGAACCTCGGGATTATATGCAGGGCTGTTCAAAGCGAAACTTGTACAGCGTGTTCCAGACGTTCAAATTGTTGAAATCTCACATGCGATTGAGCCATACAAAGTTGCCGATGCGGTCTTCGCACTAAAAAATGCCTATCCATATTTCGCACCGAACGCAATTCATATAATAAGTGTGGCCTCAATGGGAATTCAAAACCACAGCAAAAACAGGGAATTTATTTGTTTTCAATACAACCATCAATATTTCATAGGACCAAACAACGGTTTGTGGAGTTTATTGCTACCCGAAAAAGTACCAACCGTATATAAACTTGACACACCCCGTAGAACTGAGCTTGGTGGAAGTTTTATTGAATCAGAGATTTATGTTGACGCTGTGCAAAAAATCTCATCAGGAATGCAACCTGAAGAAATCGGCGATGCAATTGAATGCTACCAAGGTCCGATAATTGGCGCACCCGTGGTTGAACAAAATGTTTTACGAGGGATTTTATTGTACTTCGATGTGTACGGAAACGCTATCACCAACATCACCCGCGCCTATTTCGACAAGATTGGAAAAGGACGGCCATTCACTATCACAGTTGCCCGCGAGAATATGTCAACCAACGTATTGTCAAACGACTACGAGGATCCCCACAACAATATAATAATCGCAATGTTTAACACATCTGGCTATTTGGAAATAGCCATACCATTTGCCTCGCTTAAGAAATTTCTTCATGCTGAAAACACAATGAACGTTGAAGTTAAATTCTTCGACTCCACCGACAATACGCAAGAATTAGTTCTATTGTAATTATTTTCCGTTACGAAACGATATAAAATCGTCCGTCCAACTCAGTTATGAGCGAATCGTGTTGTAACGACAATAGAAGTTCACGCATTAAATCAAGAGTAAAATTCTGTTTTTCCGCAAGTTCCTCAATTGTTGTTGGTCCATTTTGCAGCAACAACCGTAAAGTTGCAGCACGTTTTTGACGAAATGACCCTTCGAACTTTGACTGCACCGTATGTTTTTGCGAAAAACGATTAAAATTACCAATTGTTTTCTTTATTTCTGTGCCATAATCCATCAACGCCCAATACCATTTTCGAGGATTCCCGGTGTATAACACTTGTTGCGCAACATCTTTGAGAACATGTTCGTCAATTTTTTCCACACAATCTTGAAAAAAACTGTAAATCAACACTGTACGGACATTTGTTTCTAAAAAAACAAGCGGTTGGTTAAACGCATATACTAAAATCGATGCGGCTGTATTTTCACCTATACCAGGACACTTTTGCAAGTCGGCGGCATCAGTTGGGAAACGGCCCATGGCGGTAATTTCTTTTGCCGTTTGATGAAGGAATTTTGCCCGACGATTATATCCTAAACCCGACCACAATCCCAAAACTTCCTGAAAATCAGCGTGCGCAAGCTCCTCTATCGTAGGAAACGCATTGATGAATTCAGTAAATTTTTGAAGCACACGGGGAACTTGCGTCTGTTGCAACATTATTTCCGAAAGCAGCACATAATATGGTTGCGTGTCGGTACGCCACGGCATTTCACGATAGAGTAACTCGCCTTGCGACAACACTGTCTTTTGAAAATCAACAACTTGAGATTTTGTAAGACTCAAATTATTCATTTTCCACAGTCGTTTTTTGATGAATTACCGAAACAAGTATGCCCCCGCCCAAAATCACAACAATAGCCGACAACGATACGCCAATGGAAATATGTACAAAATCCATCAACAACATTTTAGCTCCGATGAACAACAACAACACAAACAAACTATATTTAATATAGCAAAATTTATTAAGCACTGATATCAACACAAAATACAAAGAGCGCAAGCCCAAAATCGCAAATATGTTTGATGTAAACACTATGAACGAGTCCGTGGTAATTGAAAACACTGCGGGAATAGAATCCACAGCGAACAACACGTCGGTTGATTCAATAACCATCAGCACCACAAACAATGGTGTTACCGCCCGTACACCGTTAGAAATTGTAAAAAAACGACCTTCGTCTAATGTTGAACTGACTGGATAAATCTTACGTATTATCTTTATCACCAAACTTTTATCCGCATCAAACTCATCGTCTTTGCCAAACATCATTTTCACGGCTGAGAAAATCAGCAACACGCCAAAGATGTACATCACCCACGAAAATTTGTTCACCAAGGCAGCCCCCAGCACTATCATCACACCACGAAAAACCAGTGCGCCTAAAATGCCCCAAAATAAAACTTCGTGCTGGTATTTTCCCGGAATCTTAAAATATGTGAACAACATTGCCATTACGAAAATGTTGTCCATACTGAGTGCTTTTTCTATCAGATAGCCCGTAATATACTGTAATCCAGCATCGTATCCCGTGCAAATAGTTTTATCAGGAGATGAAGATCGAAGCTGAAACCAATCAAAATTGTATGCTACCACCACAAAAACACCAAACACCAACGCACACCCAATCCACAAGGCGGTCATTTTCAGTGCTTCAGCGGTAGTATATTCGTGCTGGGTTTTATTTATCACTCCCAAATCGAGAGCCAACAAAACTCCGATTATCAAGAGAAAAATTACCCACGCAAAAATAGTCATCACACCAAGTTAGTTATTAAATGTATATCGTGCCGATAACGTTGGCCAGTACAATCCCGACAATGTATGGGGATTAAAATGAACGCCATCGCCAAAATAAGGACCTACAACTGGTCGAATGTCGGCAGAAACAGCCAACGGGAACCAAAATTTATATTCCAGCCCCAACATACCTGCCACACCAACAAAGCATCCAAGTTCTTCATCGCCATGCATATAATCCTTTCCCCACACCATACCAACACCAGCGCCAACGCCAAGATACCAATTCCATTCTCCTTTAGGGCTCCATTCTGGTGTAGCTATAATCCAATTATACAAGGCTGAAGCCTGTGCACCATTTCCAAACTCCCACAATCCGCCATCAAATTCCCAAAAATTTGCTTCACCAACGCTTCTTTGATACGAAGCCTCAACACAATTCGATAAACGTAAACCAATTGCTCTATGTTGAGCCATTGAAGCAAATGCACACATAGAAACTAAAACTGAAACAAGAAAAATTCTTTTCATAATTATAATACATTAAAAAATTATTACTTTGGAACGTACCCTTTATTCTTATGTTTTTTCTTATTCATCAAGGTCGCATTGTTCGAACGGCTGTCACGCGAGCCCTTTTGTACACAACCGAACACCAAATTGCATCCCATCCTAAAACTAATTTCACGGCTATTGGTTGGGAACAATGCAGCTCCAATAAGATTGTCGGAAACAAAATACCATTGCGAAATTCCCGGATGAAGCGTGAATCCCACACCAATATTATTGAAATTTCCATTCATACACGAATAACTGAGTGTAGCCGCCGTGAACTTAAACGGTTTGAAATTAGCTGTCAACATCATTGACGGACGGACTTTATACGGCAAAAATTCAAGTTTTCCCAATACACCCAACGACATTCGTTTTGACGCATAATAACGAAGACCAGCATATAATTTTGTCGGCAACGTTGTGACGTATGATTGTTCATCGTAGCGGATTTCCGTAAAATTTGCTACGATGGAGTCAGGATCAATCATATCAGCGAAATCATCAACCCGCAAATCGGAGATTTTCACGCCCTCGAATTTCATTGAATCTTTATCGTATAATCCAAATTTTGAAGCATTTTTCTTCCAATTTATAACGCCCAAATCTTCCACACTAAAATACGCTGTGAAGAAACTATTAATATCCTTTGAAAAGCCGAAATCAAGCGCAGCACCATAGTTTCCTGTCAACAACGCATATTTTGTAATGTTTGATTTATCTTCAAACACATTATTAAAAGCTATATCACTTACATAACCTTCATCATCAAGCGTCACTTCCAACGGAACATTTGTATTTACAATGTATTCAGCCTCAACATTGATATAATTCGTTTTTTCCGCAGTCGTCAATTTCAAAGTAGTTTCCGCATTGCGCACATTTGCCACACCAATCAAGAATTTAGCACGCAAGCCCATCGACAATGATTTAGAAAACTGATGTTGAAGTCCCAACGCCAACTGATGATAATACGTCGCATTGACGCCAAGTCCTGTAAAATCAGCAAGACGAACCGCATCGTTACCTTTTGCAGCAAATTCAAACAACGATTTCGGCAACCCCGCGCCAGCAAACATTCGTTCCGACAAGTCAAACGTGAAGAAACTTTTTTCACCCGATTTGAAGCCGAAATTCAACAAACTTAACTGAAAATCCGTCGTCACATAATTCACTTTACGAAGTTTTTTCAAAAAATCGTCAACGTTCGCATTAGGATGGAGCGGCGTAATCAACGAATCGGAATACTCTCCGCTACCATGGAAAATCACATCATTATAATCTATTGGTAAATTCGCCGCAAACGTGATTGGTGGAGGAAGCTGTCCAAAAACAGGAACTATCACTCCTCCAATATAAAATTTACAATTAGGAGCTTGCGCAGGATTTATATACGACGATTGCGGCAAACGGTCCATAAAATACATAGTATTGTCGATTTGCGCAGAAACCCGTACAACCGAAGCCACAAAAAATACTATAATCAGCAACCGTTTCACCATCACTTACTTGTATAAATAAATTTACAATCCGCCGCCATATTAAATTTCAACCCATAGTACGAATAAAATACCACCGGCACATCGCCTTGTTGGTCTGTTTCAAGGAGCACTTCAACCCGTAACTGATTCGCTTTTAGTATATTATCAAGCATAGGGTCGCCTTTTTCCAATGTTATTTCTTCTTCATTTTTTTGGAATTGATTCCGTTCAACCTTTCCGTTTGTTGTTTTTGCCGATTCAAGCACAATCATATCAAGCACGCCAAGATTTTGCTTCTCTCCGACTTCAGTTGTATCAAGCAAGGTCAGGCGCAAAGTCGCATTCAGCGGCAATTGGTGTTCGGTACGAATATACAAACGCATTTTTTCCACCGACGACAAATCTCCTAAATCAGACATATTCAAATCCACAGACTGCTGCAAAATCAGGTTTTTCGCCGACATTTTCATTGGCAATTCAATAGAAACGCCCAACTTTGCTGTACCAATATTCGAAACACAGTTGTAAATTGGAGTTCCATCAGGAACATCGGCATTCACATGAAGTTTTCCGGAATAATCAATTGACGACGGCAACATCTTCATAAAATCAACAATATTCGATGTTTTATTGTTGATGGTTATGGAAGACGACACATTTTGTCCACGTTTTACCGCATCACAGTCGGGACGAGGAATTCTCCACTTATTAGTATGGCCAGAAAACATACTAACCGTATTTCCCTTATCATCTTTTCCGACCATATTCAACTCCAAATCACCTCCAATACCAACAGGATTTGCGTAGTCAATTTGAATTTTCGGGTCGTAGAACACAATATCGCCCGACATAAAATCAGAGATATAATCACGTAAATCGAAATCAAGCGTTTCGCTGAACAAATCCTGTTCAAAACGTTCCAAATCGCCTTCTACGTAGGCAAACACTACGCTGTCGGGATTGGTAATTTCAATCTTAATATATTGTTCCGGTCCAAAATACAGCATTCCGCCCGTGGTGTGAACCCGATAACCTACCTTTATTGGAGCGGAGTTGTAGCCAATTTCCGGGTTTTGCGTCAAGTCAAAATTACAACCATCAAGCGACCAATCGGCGGAATATGTTGGATTTTCGTTCGTCATATATGCACGTTTACGCAAATTGGAAACGCCCATTGAATCAACCGAAGGAAATTCCGCTATAAATTCAGTGGCAATACCAATAGTTGATGTTATGTCATAATGGAAACGACCTTTGTCAACCAACACGCGGTATAATTTTCTATCCATATCTTCATCGCGCATAGTCATATATGTAATAGTATCCAAGCACAATTCCTGCTCTGGCACATACGCTTTACCCGACAATGCGACCATATCCTTCATTTCTATATTCAACAACAATCCAAGGTCGTCCAAACTTGGAAGCTGGATATTTTGTGTTTGCGCAATACGCAGATTTCTAAAACTATAGTAAAATTCCGCATTCAAGTATGAAGAATCTGCTTGAAACGATTGCTTTTGCGGTCCGCCCTGGCTAATCCAACTTGGGAAGCCTGAATAATCAAACGTTCCAAATTCCACAAGTTCTCCAGTTTTCACATCCCGAGACTGAATCACCACATCGCAGTAGAAATTCAAACCGCTCGAATTTGTACATGACAGCGTGATGGTTCCCGATTTCAACAAAATGTACTCGAACACATCTGTCACATTGATTTCCGTACCAAAATTCGCTTCAATAAAACTTTTCACCGATTCGGGCACTTCACCAATAGGATATAAATGTTCGGAAATCGCCGTATGCTCGTCAACATTCACCGCCATAGGATTGGTTTCCACAGCTGAAACATATTCATTATACGCCGAAGTCGAAAAGTTATCACGAATCAAATCACGCAATGTAACATAACCAATTGGGAATGAAACATTTGAAATCTGAACAGGTTTCATTGTCAACGTGGTATCGTACGGGTCAAGCAATGGCAAATGCATCACGTCAATCACACGGGCGGTATCCATCACATACGACAATTGAATAACCTTGTCCTCAGCATTGTTGCCATATCCCAAATCAAATTCACTCACATATTCCAATGTGTCGGGACGTTCCTTTGCAAGATTCGACAACGTTAAATCAGCAGTTGCTATTGGCAATGCCAAAGAAGGATTCCATTCAATCTGGTCGGAAAATTTTTCCTTCAGCTCGAAATTATCTTTCACACAGGAAGACAGCAGAACCGCACCTGCAAACAAAAGTATTGTATGTATCACCTTGTTCATCGTCTTCTTATTTTATTGAGTAATAATACAACAAATTTTGGTCACTACCAACAATTATATGATAACCTTTATCCAAAAAATCGTCATTTACGTCAAAGTCTGTTCGCCCATCAAGCGGAAAACCTTTGTATAGCGAGCCATCGGCGTTAATCACATAGATTTTGCCATTTTGTTTTTCCAACGCACAAAGTTTTGTGGAACCATTTTTCAAAGTTACCACAAATGGGCTCGACAATGTTGCATCGGCGGAATAGCCGAAGATTTTCTTCGCATCTTGCCCAAACACCTCTATTTTGTTTTCGTCAACAAATATCAAATCTCCATTCCCGTCACCATCAATATCGGCTGTCATAAAGTAGTGCTGCGCCGTGCGTTTCCCATATTTCTCCGACGACACAACCGTTCCGTCAAGGAAAATTTCCTTCACTACCCCATCCATATCTGTCGTAATGAAACGAGAGAGCGACGATTCCGCACCAGCTTCAAATTCTATTGCGGCATTCGGAGCTTTTTCTATAATGGACTCAACTTCTACGCGCGTCTGTCCACGACGATTCACAATATACACATGATAGGTGTCGGCAAACACAATATAGTCTTTCCCAGCATACGAAAAATGCCGCAACGGCGTTTTCACCGCCGATTCTGTGGATACATTCCATTCAGGGATTTTCGTCAATTTTGCCTCACGTTCCAACGCAAATAACTCAATAGTCGCATTTTCGCACGGCACTGCAATGCGGTATTTATAATTCTTATCGTAATCGAACACAGAAATTGGGGCACTTGCAGGATTTGCAAGTTTCATTGGAAATGAAGCGACATTATTTCCTTTTCTATCAATCAAATAGATTGACGAAGCCGTGTTAAACATATATTGGCGATATGAATTTTCAAACGCATTCACGAAATTGATTTTGCCCATTATTGGGCCATCCAATTCCCGTTTCCAATGAATTTTACGGGTTTTGTTGTCAATCAGATACAAGGTATTCCGAGCATCCTGCACAAAAGTAAGCAATTCATTATTGTGCGACACAAACACTTGTGGTGTCCCTGCCATAGCTGTGTCGAGCATAATGCGCCATTCTATTTCTGGATTGTCCTGCTTTGACGATTTCAACGAAATATAAATATCGTTGTATAGTTTTTCGTCATTATCGGCACACAATTGGTACGAGAATGCGTTCATATTTTTCAATTCCGAAGAATACGAATCAAGAATTTCCGAAGTTTTTTCATCAAAAAATTCCTTATACACCTGCAATGATTGCGGAATTGCTGAATACACGTACAACGAATACGAACTTTTCATATTGTCGTCGAAACGTCCGTAATCAGCATCGGAACTTAATGTTTTTCCAGCCTCAAATTCATTCAAAAACGCATGGCACGACGACTCCGAATTTGCAAACACCAAATAGGAATCGACGAAAAACGCATATTTCGCCACAACATGCGAGAACAAATTTCCCCAAATCATTTGTGGAATTTTGCCAATTGGCAATTTATACAACGTATAGGATTCAGAGCCAACAGTGCGATCCAACGATTCCACTGTGCCATCGTTCTTTTTTGCATAGGATTTCAACATAGCAAGCAATTCTGTTTCAGACTGTTTGCGGCTATGAACTTTCATCACGCCATACGTGTTTTCATAGCTCTGTTGACCAGAGAAACTTGGCAACTGCACATAGGCGAGTTCTTCATCTATCCACGAATACATAACCGAAGCGACCGAATTCGACGAGTTATCGGAAAAAGCCTCGTTCAATGTTTTCATATTTTTACTGTAGGCGGTATAGAAACTATTTTTTGCCAAATATTCCTCATAATTCTTACGATATCGTTCCTTGTCGCTGATACACATTGCCACGAAATTGATAGTTGATGCCGGCATAACCGACACAATTTCGCCACGTAACCGTTGCTGTCCGTTGAACAAGTTCATATATTCCGCAGCGCACGACACAGAATCCGTTGTAATATAGCCATTTAGACGCACCGCATCGGAACTGATTGAAACATCAAGTTCCGTCCAACTTGCGATTTTCGGAAAATCTTTTGTCCGTGTAATGTATTCATCCGAAGCATACAGCTGAAAAATGCTTGCCATACGGTCGTAGTGGAAGAAAATTCGAGCAGGAACACTTGATTCATTCGGACGGACTTTACGGAAATCATCATCGCTGTCGAGATTTTTGTCCTCAAAAAAACCTTTTAACGACGATTCAATCGAAACCTTTGATTCACTTATCATTAGCGTGTTTCCATAAATCGCATACGACAAATTTTTGCGGTCGGACAAATCATCTTTGTAGGAATAAATATCCACTTTGTTAAAGTCGTACGACGAAGGATTTTCAACCGAAAACGACCGTTCAATAAACTTCTTCACCAAGTCGGCGTTTTGATTTTTTGAAAGTGGAATAATGAACAAGAAATCTAATTTATTTTTGCCAATCTGTTTTACCACATAAAACAATTCATTGTCGCGGAACGATGAAAATGCCTCGTCAATTTCAGACAATGAATCGACCTTTGCGACAAATTCGCGACATTTTTTCACAAGCAAAAACTGAGATATACCTTGTTCATTCTGTTGTTCCGACGAGAAAATTTGCGATGCATCGGCTAGTTTCCGTATTTCAACAACCAGAGCTGCATCTGCTGGAATCGCTTTATTGGCGTTGTTTGGAAGAGAATTCGCATTCTTCAGGAACACGCATAGTAGCACCGAAATACCGACCACGCATATAATTACAATTGTCAATAATATCTTTCGTTGCATACTTTATTTATTTGCTACAAAAATAACAAAATAAGCGTGATGCAATAACGAAAGTGGAAAAAAGTTTCGCATAGTTACTTTTTCCGAAGATTATACACCTTTGCCATTATCGCCCCCGCAATGTTGTGCCACACACTAAACACAGCACCAGGGACCGTTGCCGCCTGCAATACCGAAAAATGTTGTTGTGCAAGCGCACATGCAAGTCCTGAATTTTGCATGCCAACTTCAATGGAAACCGCCACGCATTTATCGTGCGGCATGCGCATCAAACGACCAATGCCGTAGCCGAGGGCAAAACCGCACAAATTATGCAAAGCGACAACCACAAACACAAGAATCCCCACAGCTTGTAGCTGTGCCGCATTTGCCGACACAACCGAACCGACTATCAACGCTATGACAATAGATGACAACGCAGGCAGAATATCAGCCATTTTTTCGGTGAATTTTGGGAACAATCGTTGAATGCCAAAGCCAACGACGATTGGCAGTATAACAACCTGCACAATCGAGAGAAACATATTCACCACGTTGACATTGACGACCGCACCAGCAAAAAACCAGCACAACAGCGGCGTAAGCACTGGGGCAAGCACGGTAGAAACCGCTGTCATTCCAACCGAAAGAGCCAAATCGCCCTTTGCCAAATATGTAATCACATTCGAGGCAGTACCCCCTGGACAGCAACCGACCAAAATCACACCTATCGCCAAATCCTGCGGCAACGAAAACACTTTTGTCAACGTCCACGCAAGCAACGGCATTATAGTAAACTGCGCCAAACATCCCACACACACGTTTTTAGGATGCGAAAACACAACCTTGAAATCAGCTGGATGCAACGTGATTCCCATACAGAGCATTATAACGCCCAACAGCCAATTAATGTAATTCGTTCGAACCCATTGAAACGAAACAGGTTCCACAAAAGCAACAACTGCCACTGCCAACACAATGACAGCCATATATTTCTTTATGTACGACACGATTTTCATTTCCAACAATTTTTCGGGACAAATATATAAAGTAACACTTTTCAATGAACACCAAGTTGATATTTTACTACATTTGTACTATCAGTTAGCAAAAACATGAGCAGAGAAACCGAAATTTACAAAGTAACATTGGTGGGGAGCATTGGAAATGTGGTGCTACTCACATTTAAATTCATTGCGGGAATACTCGGCAACAGTGCCGCTATGATTGCCGACGCGGTTCATTCCCTATCGGATTTCATTACCGATATTGTGGTTATTTTGTTCGTCAACATCAGTGCGAAACCGCAAGATGAATCGCATAGTTACGGTCACGGAAAATTTGAAACATTTGCCACATTCCTCATTGGATTGATGCTGATTGCGGCAGCAACGGGCATTATAGTTTCAGGAGCATTGAAATGTTCTGCGTGGCTGAACGGCGAACAATTGGAATCTCCTGGGCTCATAGCGCTGTGGGCTGCAATTATTTCCATTGTAATAAAGGAAATCCTATACCACTATACGGCATACCACGGGAAACGGATTGATTCACAAGCAGTTGTGGCTAACGCATGGCACCATCGCAGCGACGCGTTCACATCGATTGGTGCAGCCGTGGGCATTGGCGGTGCAATTTTGCTTGGCGACCGCTGGACAATCCTCGACCCACTTGCCTCTATAATCGTTGGCGCTTTGCTTATTAAAGTCTCTGTCGATTTAGTAAAATCAAGCGTTTTGGAACTTACAGAATGTACGCTTCCGCAAGAAACCGAGAAAGAAATAATCGACATCATTCTTTCGTATCCAGATGTTTGCGAGCCACACAACTTAAAAACACGAAAAATCGGGAACCGCATTGCAATAGAAATCCATATTCGGATGGACAGCGAAGTCACTCTGAAAACCGCCCACGACCGTGCAACAACCATAGAACACAAATTAAAAGATCGGTTCGGCGAACACACGCATGTAACCATCCATATGGAACCGACAAAATAACAGGCTATCGTGTAAAATGGACATTCAAGCCAACACGAATTTGTCTCCTCGGTTGTTCCACGCCTCCGTAGTCATAATATAATGTATTGAAAACATTGGAAACCTCAACAAACACTTTCGTTGTTTCATTGTTCCAATACCCCTGCACGTCAAGAAGTGAAAATGGTTTGTTTTCCCTTACCACGCCGTTTGTCCCCACATACGACCCCACTCTATCACGCCACGAATATTGCCAATTTGCGCCAAACTTTTTATAAATACAATGATTTAAACTCAATGTCAATGTATTGCGAAGATAATCCAACGCATATTTGCTTATCCATTCGCCAGATTTTTTATTGAGCGTGCAAAACGCATACGAGGCGCCAACACATTTTATAATAGCATTCCATTGATATTGCAGAGAAACTTCTGTACCACAAGCATTTACATTATCAATATTCATACTATGCCAAACTTCTTCCTGCTCTGTCCGCGCCCAATCAATAATATCGGAACCGATTCTGTAATACCCTGACAATCTTCCTGATAGAGAATTCGTTCGCAATTGTGTACCAATTTCGAATGTTTTGCTTGTTTCGGGACGGAGGTTCGGATTAGCCAATTGTGTGGCGCTTTTGTAATACATATCGGTAAACGTGGGCAAACGCAGTGCACTGTTAGCGTTCGCATAAATCCGCACACTCGGA
Organism: Bacteroidales bacterium UBA3754; assembly: GCA_002371705.1. GTDB lineage: Bacteria > Bacteroidota > Bacteroidia > Bacteroidales > UBA1715 > UBA1715. The sequence continues at coordinate 27,525 of DFGI01000061.1, read as the reverse complement.
GTAATGCGATAACCAACATTCGTACCCCAACACATATTCGTTTGAAACATAGAATTATAATTGCCAGAAAAACCAAGTGAAGCTGTGAATTTACCCAAAACAAACGTTTGTTCCCCAAAACAATTCACATTCACACGATTTTTTTCATACAGAAAGAAAATGCTATCTTCCGAAGCCGTCATTGGCACACGTTTCGGAGCCGACAATTCATCTCCAAGCACGTTACTCACAATACGTTCGTCACGCAATTCCACGCCAAAAGTTGTTTTCCCAACGTTTGAATACATCGCATATTTCACATTTCCGCCATACACCTGCGAAATATGGTAGTTATGGTTGCCGTACCACGCAGGAGCGTTGATGTTATCTCTAAACAACTGAAATTCTTGATAATGCGCACGATAAAACGCTGTTGAAGATAATTCATTCCGACCAAATGATTTTCGCCATTGTAATGATGACAGCACTGTATTGTCGTTTTCAAATTGGTTTGGATATTTTATTGAATAAAAAGAATTTGCGCCAAATTTCTTTATCTGTCCTCCAAACTGGAATGAAATAGTTCCCATTGTAGAATCACGGTACGCCATGTGTAGAAACGCATTGGTGAAATCATAATCAGTATTGTCTATATAGCCAGACGATTGGTTATGCGACACCGATGCCGTTGTTGTCAGTTTTTCCGTCTGCGCCGACACACCTATATGCGGAGCCAAATAGCCATCACTACCGCCAACCAATCCGACATCAACTGAATTTTCAGCCCGTGTGCCAGTAATTATATTGATAGCGCCACTAAACGCCGACAAACCAAACACGTTCATAGAAGTTCCCTGCAAAATTTCTATTCTATCAACCACAGAAATATCTATTGGAATATCAAGATTTTGGTGTCCTGTTTGCGGGTCGGTTACATTCACTCCATTAAGAAGCACTATCACTTGGTCGAACGTGCCTCCACGCATTGACAAGTCAGCCAGAACTCCATTCGCGCCACGGGTACGGACATCAACACCTGGCAAATAATCCAGCAAATCGTTCACACTTTGCACAGGCATTGTGGCAATGTCGTCCTTCGACAACACTGTTACTATCCGCAACGATTCCGACGCAAGCGTTGTAGCCTGTTTCACAACCTCAACCGTTGAAACATCAACCGACAAGGTATCTCCTTCATTTTGACCAAAGATTCCATTCGACATAAGCAATGTCGCCACAAACAAATTGATTTTTTTCATATCTGTATAAAAATAAAAAATCCTATCGACTTCATAATGAAGAAGATAGGATTTACCGTTAGTACACTAAGCAATATATTTCCAGCAGGATACACACCAGCTGGCTTCACAGTATTTTCAAGCAAACGTTCCAACAAATCCAGCAATCCGCCACCATCAGAATCATCGTCGGACTCCAGATTCAAGGAGAAAAATTTAGATATTTCATTGGTTAACAACAAACAACGCAAATGTTTGTTTCGCAACAATCCATTGGCAACCTCGGCGTGCAACCGTCCAATGGAAATTTGTTTTCCGAAGCTCATAAATGCGGAATATCCCTTTCGATTCCATCGTTTGAACCGAAACGTCCGCACACTATATGAAAATACCTTCTTCACTTTGCTTCATTTGTGCCGCAAATATACATTTTTTTGAAAGATTGCTTCTCCAAATATTAATTTTCCAAAAGAAGATAACCTATTGTAAAAATTTATATATTTGCAAGTGCAGTTGAAAATCCAAAAAGACTGCAAAATTTATTGATAAACTCTTAAATAAAAAAATATGAAAGTAACTGTTGTTGGAGCGGGAAATGTTGGAGCCACTTGTGCCAACGTTCTTGCATTTAAGGAAATCGCAGACGAAGTTGTAATGCTTGACATCAAGGAAGGCGTTTCGGAAGGTAAGGCTATGGATATGATGCAGACGGTTCAATTGCTTGGAATTGACACTCGCATTATTGGTTGCACAAACGACTATTCGAAAACGGCTAATTCCGACGTTGTTGTCATCACTTCGGGTATTCCACGTAAACCTGGAATGACTCGTGAAGAATTGCTTGGTGTAAATGCTGGCATTGTAAAAGGTGTTGCTCAAAACATTTTGAAATACTCGCCAAACACTATCATCGTTTGTATTTCAAATCCAATGGACACAATGACATACTTGACTTTGAAATCTCTTGGCTTGCCAAAGAACAGAGTAATTGGTATGGGTGGTGCTCTTGACAGTTCTCGTTTCAAATATTTCTTGGCACAGGCAATTGGTTGCAACGCTGGCGAAGTTGAAGGTTTCGTAATCGGTGGCCACGGCGACACAACTATGATTCCTATGGCTCGTTTTGCTACATATAAAGGTATGCCAGTTTCAAACTTCCTTTCTGCTGAAAAAATCGAAGAAGTTGTGAAATCTACTATGGTTGGCGGTGCTACATTGACTGGCTTGCTTGGAACATCGGCTTGGTACGCTCCAGGTGCTGCAGGTGCATACGTTGTTGAATCTATTCTTCACGACCAAAAGAAAATGATTCCTTGCTCTGTTCTTCTTGAAGGCGAATATGGTGAATCAGATCTTTGCATCGGTGTTCCTGTAATTCTTGGCAAGAACGGTATCGAAAAAATCGTTGAACTTGACCTTAACGCTGAAGAAAAAGAAAAATTCGCCGCAAGTGCGAAATCAGTGAAAGGCAATGTTGCAACTCTAAAAGAATTGAAATTGGTTTAATATCACCAAATTGCGTTACAAAGGCGGGATGCGGAAAGCGTTCCGCCTTTTTTATTTGGTAAAATTCCGAATCTTTTTATTTTTGCAAAAAACAAATACAATGAACTCATTAAAGGGAAAAAGTTTTCTGAAACTTTTAGACTTCACTCCAGAAGAAATCCGTTACTTTCTTGATTTGGCAAAGAAATTAAAAGCCGACAAAAAAAACGGTTGTGAAAAACAGACAATGAAAGGTAAAAACATAGCGTTGATTTTTGAAAAAACATCAACGCGTACCCGTTGCTCCTTTGAAGTTGCCGCCGCCGACCAAGGCGCACACACAACATATTTGGGACCAACTGGTTCGCAAATCGGCGTAAAGGAATCTATGAAAGACACAGCCCGCGTGCTTGGAAGAATGTTCGACGGCATTGAATACCGTGGATTTGGTCAATCAATTGTGGAAGAATTGGCTGCTTATTCTGGCGTGCCAGTATGGAACGGTTTGACCAACGAATTCCACCCGACACAAATTTTGGCGGATTTCCTTACCATGGAGGAACATAGCACAAAACCATTGAACAAAATCAGCTACGCATATCTCGGCGATGCTCGCTTCAATATGGGTAATTCATTATTGGTTGGTGGCGCAAAAATGGGCATGGACGTACGGATTGTCGCTCCAAAAGCCCTGCAACCAAGTCAGGAACTGATTCAAACATGTCAGGAAATAGCAAAACAAACAGGCGCTACCATCACCATAACCGACAATGTGACCGAAGGCGTGAAAAATTGCGACTTCCTTTACACTGATGTATGGGTTTCGATGGGTGAGCCAAAAGAAGTTTGGGAAGAACGTATCGCGTTGTTGAAGCCTTATCAAATAAACGAAGAAGTTATGCTTTTGACAGGAAATCCAAACTGCAAGTTCATGCACTGCCTTCCAGCCTACCACAATCTTGAAACACAAGTGGGACGCGATGTGTTCGAACAATTTGACCTCGATGGCGTGGAAGTTACCGAAGAAGTGTTTGAATCACCAGCATCAATCGTTTTCGACGAAGCAGAAAACCGTATGCACACGATTAAAGCTGTGATGGTCGCTACATTGGGAGAATAGTGTTCGACAAATTTTTCCAACAGTCAATTACCATAAGGATATTGTGCGGTTGCATTATCGCAACAACAATATCCTTTTTGCTTTTTGCTGTTTTTTACGCCATTGCGCCAACAAGCAATGGATTGAACGGACTTAATTTCCTATCCCACAATACTTTAAACAACGACGAACGTTGGTGTGTTTTATATATACTTTCTGCTGAAACAATATGCATTTTTCTTGTTCCATCCCTAATTCTACTCACAGCCCTCTACAGAAATCCAAGCGAGATTCTTCATAAAAACACACAGCAACAAATACAAACTTCAACATTGATTATAATACTTATATTACTGGCAATCACAAACATACCAGGAGTAAACCTTTTATCGGAAATCAACACACAAAGTTTGCTGGCTATCATTGGTGAAGATTCCACACAATGGCTCAACTTCCTGAAAAAGGAAGCGTTCACCGAAAATTTAGTTTCGTCAGATATGCTTCTTACCAACATTGTATGTATGGCACTCATCCCTGCCGTCTGCGAAGAATTGTTTTTCCGTGGATTCCTGCAAACTATTGCAATATCCGTATTTCGTAACGCACATATTGCCATAGTCTCAACCGCATTGATTTTCAGTATTTTACATGGTGATATATTCAATTTAGTACCTCGATTTGCATTAGGCGTTTTTTTGGGATACGTATATCTATATTCCAGAAAAATTGTAATTCCGATGCTTGCACATTTTTTTCACAATGCATTGGTGGTGTGCGCCGCATCGAAATCGGACCTTTCCACTGTGCTTGACACAATTGGAACAACCGACAACAAACCATTGTTGGGAATAGCAAGTTTACTCATACTCACTGGTTTTGTTATTTTACTCATAAAAAAACTTCGCACGAACTGACGAATTACAGCCTTTTGCGTACATTTGCCACGATGACAAATCTGTTACTTCGCATATACGACTTTTTTGACAAGCACTCCATTTTGCTTCGGTGCTTGCTTGTTGGAATTATTACACTATGTGTATGTGCCATTTTACGCATCTCGTTCATCGAAGACATTAGTTCTTTTTTGCCACAAAGCGAAGAGAATGAGCGTATTCAGTACGCTTCGCAACACATTGGCGGCTCCAATAAACTGATGGTTTCGGTTGCATCGGAAACAGCCGATGAATACGCCATAATGGACGCAGTTGACGCTTTTGTTGAAAAACTGCAAGAAAAAGATTCTGCCAAACGAATACAAAACATACTTTATATGATTGACCAACAAGAAATTACGAACCTTGGTCAATTTGTCATTCAAAATATGCCATACTATCTGACCGACGAAGATTACCAACAGATAGAACGTTCACTATCATACGATTCCATACACACAAAAATATATGGCAACAAGCAAATAATTCTTTCTCCTATGGGCGGTTTTGCAAAAGATTTTATTACACTCGACCCGCTCCATTTTGCTTCTCGCCCGTTAGCAATGCTCAAACAATCAAATTCCAACGCGAATTACGAGATAATCGACGGTTACATATTCGACAAATCTGGAAAAGAAGCAATCATCGCCGTCAATTCAAAATTGCCCGTCAGCGAGACACAAGAAAATGCAAAACTCATTGCCAACATTGATTCTGCTATGGCGGAAACTATGCGAGAAATGCCTGATATTCAAGTAGATTGCATTGGAGCTTCGATTATTTCAATTGGTAACGCACAACAAATCAAAAAAGATAGTTTTGTTTCCACAGCAATCGCCTTAACTTTAATTCTTTTCGTGCTTTTGTACTTTTTCCGAGACGTGAGAGCATTGATTATCATACTGTTTTCTCTCGTTTTTGGTGGATTGTTTGGTATGGCCTTCTTGTCAATTTTCAAAGATTCGGTTTCCATTATCGCAATCGGAATCGGTTCCATCATTGTGGGTATTGCGACCAACTATCCATTGCACTTTCTGGCTCATTATCAACAAGGATACAGCAAGGAACAAACGATTCGTGACATAATCGACCCGCTCGTTACGGGAAACGTTACGACTGTGGGCGCATTTCTCAGTCTTATTTTCATTCATTCCAACGCAATGAAAGACCTTGGATTGTTTGCGTCTTTCCTGCTTATCGGAACAATTTTATTCGTGCTTATTTTTCTGCCACACTTGTTCAAGAAAAAACTCTTTGCGAATCAGGATCGATTGAGTACAAACTTGACTTTCAACAAAATAGCGTCTTACAATCTTGACAAAAACACGTTCGTTGTCGTTACCATCATTCTTCTCACAATTCCGTTGTTCTTTATGAGCAAACGAACATCGTTTGAGACCGATTTGCATGCCATAAATTATATGACGGAATCGCAAAAAGAGAAATTTGCCAAAATCAACGAACAGACACAAAGTGGAAAACCTTCGTTCTACTGCGTTGCCGAAGGAACTACAATGGAAGAAGCCCTGCAAAACTACGAACAATCACTACCCGTTATTGATTCGCTCAAACAAGAAAATGTGATAGCAAACGTGTCGGGTATCGGTCAACTAATTCCATCACAAAAGTTTCAAAAAGAGCGACTTGCAAAATGGAATTCATTTATGAGTAAACATAAAGAAACAATTATTGAGAATCTTGAAAAAGCAAGAACCGCCAATGGTTTTAATAAAAATGCGTTTGATAATTTTATAGCGATTCTTTCCCACGATTTCACAGTTCAGAATACTGACCACTTCGCTCCTATCTTACACGCTATCGGGAATAATTTTATATCAAACGAAAATGGCAGAGTACTGATTTACAATATCATAGAAACGAATAGCGACAAAAACCGTGCAGAATCGAAATTGAACGAGATTCAACAGCATGTCTTCACATTTGACAACACGTCGCTCATAACCCAAATGGTTGACGCCCTTTCCGACGATTTCGACTATGTGCTGTACATCTGTGGTTTGATTGTATTCTTATTTCTCACATTTTCATTCGGACGGCTGGAATTGAGCATCATTGCCTTTATTCCATTAACCGTCGGTTGGATTTGGATTTTGGGGTTGATGGGAATCTTCGATATGAGATTCAACATTGTGAATATTATTCTTGCAACGTTTATTTTTGGACAAGGCGACGATTACACCATTTTCGTAACCGAAGGAATGATGTACGAATACACCTACAAGAAAAAAATGCTTGCTTCGTACAAAAATTCCGTTTGGCTGTCGGCAACCATAATGTTTATCGGCATTGGCTCGCTAATAATATCCCAGCACCCCGCAATGCGTTCGTTGGGCGAAGTCACCATTGTGGGAATGTTTTCCGTTGTGCTGATGGCGTACATGTTCCCACCGTTGCTCTATCGCTGGCTTACGCAAAAGAATGGCAAAAATCGTTTGATGCCAATCACTATGAAGAATCTTGGAATTACAATCATTTCGTTCATAGGATTTTTAATCGGTAGTATTTACCTCACGTTGGCGGGATTTGTAAGTTTGACATTGTTAGGAAAAACTGATAAACATAAGCTTTGGTACCACAAACGGTTGTGTGGCATATTTAGATTTCTCGTAAAAATCATTCCGAACATTGATTTTGAACTGCAAAACACGGAAAACGAAACGTTTGAGAAGCCGGGAATCATCATTGCCAACCATCAGTCACATTTGGATTTAATGTATTTATTGCTCTTGAATCCCAAAATAATCTGTCTTACGAACCACTGGGTTTGGCGTTGTCCGTTCTATGGCTGGATTATTCGCTATGCCGATTTTTATCCCGTGGAAGACGGTATAGAAGACAATATAGAACAACTTCGTGAAGTCGTCGCAAAAGGATATTCCATCTTAGTTTTTCCCGAAGGAACTCGTTCCGAAAACTGCGACATTCTTCGCTTCCACAAAGGAGCATTCTATCTTGCCCAACAGCTCAATGTTGACATTATCCCGACAATGATTCACGGCATTGGGCATTTCTTTCCAAAGACAGAATTTTTGCTCCGAAAAGGCAAAGCTACCGTAAAGATTTTCAATAGAATAACACCCGACAACGAAACATTTTGTGCGGGAAAAGAATGCAGAGAAACAGCGAAACTTGTTCGTCATTTCTACGAACAAGAATATGCGAAACTCGCACAAGAAGTTGAGACTGCTGACTATTACAATGATTTAGTCTTGCACAACTACATTTACAAAAGCCGACAAATTGAACAACACGCACGCAAAGTCTTAAAAGATAAAAACCTTGCCTCCCAAATAGCGGACTTGCCTGACGAAGGAACCTACACTATTGAAAATTGCGGACAAGGAGAATTCGCACTGCTTGCCGCTTTGGTGAAGAAAAATCTTCAGATAATTGCCACCGACAGCGACGAAAACAATATTGCCATTGCAAAAAATTGCACATCGGTTCCGAAAAATTTGCAATACGAAGTGACGAAAAAATAAAAATTCGTTCGACGACACTGAAGGAATTAATGTTTTTTTAAAAAAGGGAAGCAAATATTTGTACATGCTTAGTAATGAAACAACATGTACTTGTTACCATTTATAAACAACACAATTTCCATTCAGTTTTTATACTATATTTGCAAAAAAATAGACATAATGTTCAAACCAGCTATTGAATTTGAACCCCGTGCGGTTATAAAAAAATTTCAGGAAGAAAAATTGCAGGATTTGTTGCTCTACTTGCAGGCAAAATCACCATTTTACAAACAAATGTTTGCCAAAGAGCACATTGACATTCAGAAAATTAAAACGTTGGAAGACCTTCGTCATATTCCATTCACGACAAAAGAAGACCTTCAACTCCACAACAGCGATTTTTTATGCGTTGACCGTTCACAAGTCGTTGACTATATGTCAACTTCGGGTACGCTCAGCGAACCAACAACATTTGCTGCGACAGCAAACGACTGGAAACGACTGGCTTACAACGAAGCTATTTCATTCACTTGTGCCGATGGCCACCCCGGAGAAGTTTATCAGCTAATGACCACGCTCGACAAACGGTTTATGGCAGGTTTGGCATATTTCGAAGGCGTAAAAATGATGGGAGGCTCCGTAATCCGTGTGGGAAATGGAATTCCAGCTCTTCAATGGGAAACAATCAAACGATTGAAACCCGACGCAATCATCTGCGTGCCATCGTTTATTCTTCGCATCATTAAATTTGCCGAAGAAAACGGCATCGACTACAAATCGTGCAGCGTGAAAAAAGCAATATGCATCGGCGAAAATTTGCGTGACGAAAACTTCAACCTGAATTTGTTGGGCAACCGCATAAAAGATAAATGGGATATTAAACTCTATTCCACCTACGCATCCACGGAAATGGGGACATCCTTCTGTGAATGTGGGGCAGGCAAAGGCGGCCACCACCACCCTGAACTAATTATCTGCGAAATAATCGACGAAAACGGCAACAACGTAAAAGAAGGCGAATATGGAGAACTGACCGTATGCACCCTTGGCGTTGAAGGTATGCCGTTGCTCCGTTTCCGCACAGGCGACATAGCCTGCTTCCACTACGAGCCCTGTTCTTGCGGACGCACAACAATGCGTATCAGTCCGTTGAAAGGACGCAAAAACCAAATGCTTAAAGTAAAAGGGACAACGCTCTACCCTGCGGCAATTTTTGATGTGCTCGACAATGTGGAATATGTTGAAAATTATTTGGTGGAAGCAAACACCAACGAAATAGGAATGGACGACGTGACCGTTTCGGTAGGCTGCAAACAACCCAACGATGAACTGATTAAGGACCTGAAAGACAGATTCCGCGCCCGCATTAGAATTGCGCCAAATATTCAATTCCTTCCAATTGACGAAATCAATAAACGGAATTATCCAGAGGCAAAACGAAAGCCAATCAAATTCTTTGATAACCGAAAAAATTAAGAACATGCACAATATATTCGACGAAATCAGACCATACAACGACGACGAAGTTCCTGCTGCCGTGCAGCGCGTGATTTCCGACATTTATTTTCCTTGGCTGATTAAGGCACTTGCTCCTGATAGAAGTTTCAACGAGGCGGTTGCTATTTTCAAGAAAGTAAAAACAGTACAAGAATTTCAAGAACAAATCACTTTTACGGCTACAAAACGCGTCATTGCAAACACAATGACAAAATTCACCTGTACCGGCGGCGAAACGTTACCAAACGACCGTCCGTATTTGTTCATATCGAACCACCGCGACATTGTGCTTGACGCGGCTCTACTTAATCTGTATCTGTTCAAAACCGGACATATTCAACCAGAAATCACGTTTGGTAGCAATTTGATGAAAAACAACATTTCTGTTGATTTGGGGAAAATAAACCGTATGTTCAGAATCAACCGGAGCGGCAACCTTCGCGATTTGTACCGCGACTATTTTACGGTGTCGTCGTACATCCGCCACGTGCTAACAGAAAAAAAACGTTCCGTTTGGATTGCGCAACGAGGCGGTCGCACCAAAGACGGCGACGATAAAACCGAACCAGCAGTACTAAAAATGTTTTCAATGAGCAGCGACGAGCCTTTCATTGAAAATCTTTCGAAATTAGCAATCACGCCTGTTTCTGTTTCCTACGAATATGAACCCTGCGCCTTCGAAAAAGCTGCGGAATTATTCGTTTCGTCATTTACCACATATAAAAAAGGTAAAAACGAAGACTACGAAAGTATCTGGAAAGGTATTGTGAGCCCAAAAGGAAACGTGAATTTCGCTATCACAAAACCTATAACTCTCGAAGAATTAGAATTTTGCGACACATTCGATAAAAGTGAAAAATACACGCAGCTGGCAAAAATTATCGACAAACGAATCTACGAAACCTACAATCTGGAGAAATACAATTTCATTGCTTACGACATTGTAACCAAAAAGAAAAAATTCGCCGACCGTTACACCGACGACGATAAAAAAGCTTTTTTGGAATACATGGCGGACGGAATTGAAAAACTCAACATTCCCAAAAGCAAAGGCGATTTGGAAAATATTTTGCTGCGCATCTATGCAAATCCAGTAAAAAATAAATTGGAATTTTTACAAGACAAAAAAGGAAATCAATAATGATTTCCTTTTTTGTTTCTCAAAAATTTTTGTCGATTGGTATATTCTTTGTGTGATTTTCCAATCAAAAATCATACATTTGTAACAAATATAATGTCTATGCGAACATTGTGTCGAATATTTGTATCTTTCTGCCTAATACATTTGTGTATTTGTGCCACCGTATTCGGACAAGAAAGCTGGACAATGGAACGTTGCATTTCCCACGCATTGGAAAACAACATTTCCGTTTCGCAGTCGTATTTGAAACAGCGTTCTTCGGAACTACAACTCAAACAGTCAAAAATGAATCGATTGCCGTCGGTGAACGGTTCGGCCTCGCAATCGCTGCTCGACCCGATGAACACAAGCGTGGGCGTTAACGCAAGCCTCAACTTGTTCGATGGATTCAATACCGAAAATAACATAAAAAAATCAAAAATTGAACTTGAAAGACAAGCCATTCAAGTGGAACAAGCCAAATACGACATCGAAATTGCCGTGATAGAAGCCTATATTCAAGCACTTTACGCCAAGGACAATATTTCGCTTGCGGAAAAATTATTGGAAACAAGCGAAAAAGAAATGAAGATTTCCGAAGCGAAATTCAAAGTTGGCTCCATTTCGCAAAAAGATTACAGCGACATGGCCGCACAATATGCCAACAAACAATATTCGCTCATTCGTGCCCAAAACCAATTTTCTCAACAACTACTGACATTGAAGCAACTTTTGGAACTTGGTCCCGAAGTTGATTTTGACATTGCCGAACAAGCACAATCCGATTCTGATTTTGAAGTTCCATCGCCAATAGACGTTTTTAACGAAGCCTGCAAAGTGTATCCCGAAATGCTCAACGCCGAACAGCAATTGGCTCTTGACAGTCTGTCGGTGAAAATGGCAAAATCTTCGTATTACCCATCTCTTTCGCTTTCGGCAGGCGTGGGGGCAAACATCAACTTTTTCGACAGCGAATCGGAACTGCAAGGCAACAATTCACTCCGTCTGTCGCTTTCGGTGCCGATTTTCAACAAATGGCAGACAAAAACCAGCGTAGAAACGGCGAAAATCAACTCAGAATACAATGCTTTATCCGTTGAATCGGCACGGAAAAATCTGTACAAGCAAATAGAAACCGCCTGCAAGAATGCAGAATCCTATCAGGCTGAGGGCAAGGCGTTGGAGGCCTCGTTGGATGCATTGGAAGTTTCCGTGGAATTGGCACAAAAACAATTTGAAGTTGGCTTGATAGACGCAACAACCTTGCTTGTAACGGAAACAAACTTCGCCCAGACAAGCATTTCCCAACTTCAGGCAAAATATATGGCGCGACTAAATTATTTGGTCATTCAGCATTATCAAGGAAAACATTCGTTCTAACGAGATAATTCCGTAATCCTTTGACTTTTACGACGAATCAAATTCATCAGAATTCAAATTATTTCCACGGAATTATTTGTATTCTCAAAAAAAAGAGTACTTTTGCACCCGAATTTTAATTAACAAATAAATAATACAATGGCTGTAAAAATTAGATTAGCAAGACACGGGCGAAAGGCGAGCCCTTTCTATCACATTGTAGCTGCTGACAGCAGACGGTCACGTGATGGCAGATTTATCGAGAAAATCGGTACGTACAATCCAAAAACAAACCCAGCAACTGTGGAATTGAAATTCGACAGAGCTTTGTATTGGTTGGAAGTTGGAGCAGAAACAACAGACACTGCACGTTCTATTTTGCAAAAAGAGGGCGTTTTGTACATGAAACACCTTAAAGGTGGTGTGAAAAAAGGTGCTTTCGACGAAAAGGAAATGGAAAAGAAATTCCAAGCATTCCTTGACGCAAAAGCAAAGAAAGCCGAAGCATACGCTTCAAAAATTAAATCTAACGAAGAATCATTCGCTAAGAAAAAATTGGCTGAGGAAGTTGAAATCAACAAACAACGCGAAGCAAAAATCGCTGAGAAAAACGCTGCGTTGGCCGCTGCCGAAGAAGCAAAGAAAGCTGAAGAAGCTGCCGCTGCTGCTGAAGAATCAGCTGAAGCGACTGCTGAAGAAGCTCCTGCTGCCGAAGCAACAGAAACTCCTGCGGAATAAGATTTATTTTTTCTTAGACCAACCCAAAAGACGTTCAGCAATGAGCGTCTTTTTTTATGCCCGTAATTTCCACATTCTTTCAAAAAATTTAAGCTCGATTATCATTTTTATATAAAAATTTGTATTTTTATCCGATTTTACACCTACCCTATTTTAGGGTTTTGCAAGATCAGTTTGTCTTATATACAGAAAATCTTGTACTGATGAAAAAGATACTTATTTCACTCCTTATTGTTGCAGCTTCGTTAGAAGTTGTTGCACAGAATTTTACAGCCGCAGATTACAAGAAAGCGGGATGGATGACACTCCGTTTCTACGGAGGACAACGCATTAGTTTGAAAGACCATTCAGCTCCAAACTGGTTGATTATGGACCACGGTGTTGGCTACGACTTCGACAAAGACGCAGATGGCTCCACCGACTTAACAGGTGGTTGGTTCGACTGCGGTGACCACGTATTGTTTGGGCAGACATTCTTTTATGCGGCATACGTTGTTCTAAAAGGGTATGATGTATTCCCCGAAGGATATGATGACTACTATTCATACAACTATAGTGGATACCAAGCTGCGAGAGATTTTTCTTGGGAAGGCGGAAAAGGAACACCGAACGGAATTCCCGACGTACTTGACGAAGTTAAGGCAGCCTGCGAATTTATGATAAAAGCGACTCCAAACGGAAATACATTCTACAGCCAAAAAGGAGACGGAAATGCTGACCACAAGAATTGGGTGACATCAGTAAAAATGGCTACATTATCGCGAAACGACGGTGGACAATCTGACGGAGCCCGCAGTGTTGTAAAAAATCCAAACGATGGTTCAATGCCATCTTTCTGTGCGGCAACGTTGGCTCTTATGAGCCGCCTGTATGCTCAATATGACCCTGAATTTGCGGCGACGTGTCTGGCTCATGCAAAAAACGCCTATACGTATGCAAGTGGCAAAAAAGGTGCTTGTGCGGCAGCTGGTAGCTTCTACCCTGCAAACACCAACATGTACACCGCATATATTTGTGCCGCGGCTGAATTGTACTGGGCGACCAACGACAATAGTTACAAGCAGACTGCAACAAGTAACAGCGGACAATTAAAAGACTACAACTGGGCTTTCGGATATAACAACAACTATGATATTGCAGCGTATAACCTTGCTAAACTTGGCGACAGCAATGGTGCTGATTGGTTGGAATTTTATGTGAATAATTATTATAAGGGAAAAACTTCTAACGGTATTTTTCAAATAAGCGATAACTGGGGAACATTCCGTTACCTTGGCAATGCAGCTTTTGTTGTTGCGCTATACAACAAATACAAGGGGAACAAAAAAATCGACACATACGTTACTGACCAAGTTGATTTTATAATGGGAAAAAATAACGCGAATATGTCCTGCATTGTTGGATTCAAGCCAAGTAGCGGTTCATACACTTACTTTAGCCAGCCCCACCACAGAAACGTATATCTAAGCGACGGCAACAACAATAGCAATCTATCTATTCCAAGTAGAAACACCCAATTTGGATTTTTGGGAGGTGGTTCGGGATATAATGCCAACACATTAAAAAATGCCAAAGCTGATAATTATGAAGTTACCGAAGGTGGTGTTGACTATCAAGCTGCATTAGTTGGCGCATTTGCGTACATAAACTCGTTTTTAAGCCCTGTAGATCCAAACAAATTCGGACATCCATCGCCTGACCTTGGCCCAGAACAAACATTGTGCGGCACGGGCAGCGCAACGCTTACCGCCACTGTTGATTTGTCGAACCTGAAACAAGGAGAAAAAGTTACCTATAAATGGTACAAAGGCTCCACCCTACTTTCGCAACACAATGGCAAGACAAGCATTACGGTTACCGAGGCTGGAACTTATACCTGTGAACTTGTTGAAACAAGCGGAAACGACTGGACCACAAGCGGAAAGGTTGTGGTTTCGGCTACATTGCCTGATATTGCCATTGGCGACGATGCGGAATTGTGTAAAATCACATCAACCACACTTTCAACCGACGTTGCTGGCGAAGGTATCACATACACATGGTACAAAGACAACAAAGCTATTTCAGGAGCAAACACAAATTCCTACACTGCATACACTGCTGGAACATATAAGCTGACTGTCAGCGCTTCGGGTTGCGACAGCAAATCTGACGAGGCTGTGGTGACATCAAAACTGCCTATTGTTGTTGGCGATACGATTTGCTCCGCAGGAAAAGTAACACTCAGCGTAACCACCACGGGAACGTATGACTGGTACACGCAAGAAGAAGGCGGCACAAGCGTTGCAAGCGGAAGCACATACAGTCCGAACATTACCAAAACGACTACATATTATGTACAGGACGCAAGTTCGGTCAACATAACAACTGGTCCAAAAGAATCAGCAATGGGAAGTTATTCCGTAGTCAACTGGGGTGACGACATTGGCGCAAACTTTAAGGCTAACACAACGTTCCAAATCACAAGCATAAAAATGCGTTTTTCTCAAATTAATACCCAAGGGAACCAAACACTTACCGCAACGTTGAGCGGAGCTGCAAGTGGCACATACACATCTTCAGCAACCAACATCCAAAATGGAAAGACCGTGTATGTATTCTCATTTGAAAACAATCCTATAACTATCTCAAAAACAGGAAATTATACACTAAAATTAAAATCAAACGGTGGTTCGAATGGATTTTACCAATCGGCTGCCGCGTATTCAACATACAACACAAATCCTGAAGTCATAGAATTTACTGGTTGTACAAACCAAAACTCCAACACTTCGTTCCCAGCATTCTTGGAATGGGGAATCACTTCTGGTTCAAGTTGTTTACGTGCCCCGGCAATCGCCGTGCTTGACCCTGACAGTCCAAATTGCTCCGACTCCGAAGCACCTTCGGTTCCTGGAACAATCACTGTGAGCGACATTACTTCAAATTCAGCATCGATTTCGTGGGTTGCATCAACCGACAACGTTGCCGTAACAGGATATGATGTGTTTGTAAATGGTACAAAACAAAAAACTGTGACAACTAATTCAGTGAATCTCACTAATTTAGATGCGAATACCGAATACACAATTACCGTACGCGCATTCGATGCAGAAGGCAATACTTCCGCACAAAATTCAGGAAAATCGTTCACAACGCTCAAAGCAGAAGTTACCCAAACAATTTCTCTTGCTGCTGGTTGGAACTTGATTTCATTCTACGCGCTCCCTGCCGACGCTTCGATTGAAAACGTATTTGGCAGCAATATCAGTAAAGTTTCCATAATCAAAAACGATGACGGATTTTACAAACCTGGCAAGGCTGCAAAACTGCAAAGTCTTACTGAATGCAAGTTCGGTGAAGGATACTTGGTGAAAACAACTGCGGCGTTCACCCTTTCGGTTACAGGCGCAGAAGCAACCTCAACCACAATCAATGTGAAATCAGGTTGGAACATAATCGGTTATCCAAAATCAACGCAGGCATCAGCAGCCTCGGTTTTGTCGAAATATTCTGAATTGAAAGATTTGCAAGGCGCACAAACCACATTGACACCAGGCAAAGGCTATTATATTAAAATGAATTCCAACGCAACATTCACAATAGAATAAGCGTCTAATTTTTGTCGTCCCGAATAACTATTTCTGTTTATTTGGGACGACATTTTTTTTTCAAAATTTTTCTCCGTATTTAAAATTTGAAATATAAAAATAAGTTCTATCTTTGAAGTAAAGGTAGATAAGTTTTCTCATTTTTCTAATTCATTCAGAATCAATGAGATTCTTTTTATCAAAAATAAGGCAAAGTGTATTTTTTACACTATCATAGAATTTAAATTATTCAATATGGCTAACAAAGTATTCTTTCCAGAGATTGGAAACATTAAGTTTGAAGGGAAAAACAGTAAAAATCCTTTGGCATTCCGTTATTACGATGCGAACAAAATGGTGATGGGGAAAAAGATGAGCGAATGGCTGAAATTCGCCATGGCATGGTGGCACACGCTCTGCGCCGACGGCAGCGACCAATTCGGCGGCGGGACAAAATCGTTTCCTTGGAATGAAAATCCTGACCCTATCCAAGCGGCAAAAGACAAAGTTGACGCAGGTTTTGAATTTATGCAGAAAATGGGCATAGAATACTACTGCTTCCACGACGTTGACTTGGTGAAAGAGGCGGCTACAGTTGAAGAATATGAGAAAAATCTCAAGGAAATTGTAGCATATTTGAAACAAAAACAAGCTGAAACAGGCATAAAACTTTTGTGGGGAACAGCTAACGTGTTCGGTCACAAACGTTATATGAACGGTGCTTCAACCAATCCTGACTTTGACGTGGTTGCCCGTGCAATCGTACAAATTAAAAATGCAATTGATGCTACAATTGAACTTGGTGGAACAAACTACGTGTTCTGGGGTGGCCGCGAAGGATATATGTCGCTGCTCAACACCGACATGAAACGTGAAAAGGAACACATGGCGACCATGCTCACTATGGCCCGCGACTACGCCCGTGCGAAAGGGTTCAAAGGCACGTTCCTGATTGAACCTAAACCAATGGAACCAACAAAACACCAATATGATGTTGATACAGAAACAGTTATTGGTTTCTTGAAGTCTCACAATCTTGACAAAGATTTTAAAATCAATATTGAAGTGAACCACGCAACATTGGCTGGTCACACGTTTGAACACGAACTTGCCTGTGCCGTTGACGCAGGAATGCTCGGCTCTATTGACGCAAACCGCGGTGACTACCAAAACGGCTGGGACACAGACCAATTCCCGATTGACAATTTTGAACTTGTCCAAGCAATGATGCAAATCATCAGAAATGGTGGATTCCATAATGGCGGAACGAACTTCGACGCAAAAACTCGTCGTAATTCCACCGATTTGGAAGACATTTTCATAGCACACATTGCCGCAATGGACGCAATGGCACGTGCTTTGGAAAGTGCGGCTGAATTGTTGGAAAAATCTCCAATCAAGGAAATGGTTGCCGACCGCTACGCAAGTTTCGATTCGGGCGAAGGAAAACGTTTCGAAGAAGGCAAAATGACGTTTGAAGAGGCCTACGCTTACGGGAAGAAAGTTGGCGAACCAAAACAAACCAGCGGTAAACAAGAATTGTACGAGGCAATTGTAAATATGTACATATAGAAGATTTGTAACATATCTCCTATTTCTACCTTTGTTAGTCTTGGCAACGTTGATTGTCAAGACTAATTTGTTTTCATCCTATTGTATGAATTTTTGTCAGTAAAATCTGCCAAAATCAGAGAAAGCCGCGTTCCTTTCTGCCACAATTTCATTGTTTTTCCGAAAAAAACGTGTGGCATAATGATTGACAAGGAATGGAAAAATTATTTAGAAACTTAAAAATTTTAATACAATGGGAAAGATAATAGGAATTGACTTAGGAACCACAAACTCGTGTGTTTCGGTTATGGAAGGAAACGAACCAGTCGTAATTCCAAACAGCGAAGGTAAACGTACAACGCCTTCAATCATTGGTTTTATCGACAATGGCGAAAGAAAAGTTGGTGATCCTGCAAAACGTCAGGCCATCACTAACCCAACAAAAACTGTATTCTCTATCAAACGTTTCATGGGTGAAACCTACGACCGTTTGACAAGTGAAATAAATCGTGTGCCTTACAAGGTTGTCCGTGGCGACAACAACACTCCTCGTGTTGACATCGACGGCCGTTTGTACACACCACAGGAAATTTCTGCAATGATTCTTCAGAAAATGAAGAAAACTGCCGAAGAATATCTTGGAACAACTGTGACTGAAGCAGTTATCACCGTTCCTGCTTACTTCAACGACGCTCAACGTCAGGCAACGAAGGAAGCCGGCGAAATTGCAGGTTTGACAGTAAAACGTATTGTGAACGAACCTACTGCGGCTGCTCTTGCTTACGGTTTGGACAAGACAAACAAGGATATGAAGATTGTTGTGTTCGACTGCGGTGGTGGTACGCACGATGTTTCAATCCTTGAACTTGGCGACGGCGTGTTCGAAGTGAAATCGACTGCGGGCGATACGCACCTTGGCGGTGATGACTTCGACCAACGAATCATTGAATGGTTGGTACAAGAATTCAAGAACGACAACGGCGGAATCGACTTGAGCAAGGACTCTATGGCTTTGCAACGTTTGAAAGAAGCTGCCGAAAAGGCAAAAATCGAGTTGTCGAACACAACTTCTACCGAAATCAACTTGCCATACATTATGCCTGTTGACGGTGTTCCAAAACACTTGGTACGTACATTGACCCGTGCAAAATTCGAGCAATTGGTTGACGATTTGATTCAAAAGACAATAGAACCTTGTAAGACAGCTTTGCAACAAGCTGGTCTTGGCACAAGCGACATTGACGAAGTGATTTTGGTAGGTGGTTCTACCCGTATTCCTGCCATTCAAGCAGCTGTTGAGAAATTCTTCGGCAAAGCTCCTTCAAAGGGCGTGAACCCTGACGAGGTTGTTGCCATCGGTGCCGCAATTCAAGGTGGTGTGTTGACGGGTGAAGTGAAAGACGTGTTGTTGTTGGATGTTACTCCACTTTCGTTGGGTATTGAAACAATGGGTGGCGTGATGACGAAACTTATCGAAGCCAACACGACTATTCCTACTAAGAAGTCTGAAACATTCACGACTGCGGTTGATAACCAACCTTCGGTTGAAATCCACGTATTGCAGGGCGAACGTTCAATGGCGAAGGACAACAAGACCATCGGTCGTTTCCACTTGGACGGCATTCCGGCAGCACAACGTGGCGTTCCACAAATCGAGGTTACGTTCGATATTGACGCAAACGGTATCTTGAACGTGTCTGCCAAAGATAAAGGCACAGGCAAGGAACAAAGCATCAGAATCGAGGCATCGTCTGGCTTGAGCGACGACGAAATCAAACGTATGCGTGAAGAGGCAAAGGCAAACGAGGCAGCCGACAAGGCTGAAAAAGAACGTATCGACAAGTTGAACCAAGCCGACAGTATGATTTTCCAGACGGAAAAACAATTGAAGGAATTGGGTGACAAATTGCCAGCCGACAAGAAGTCACAAATTGAAGCAGCCTTGGCTAAGTTGAAAGATGCGCACAGCAAACAAGATGTAGCCGCTTGCGACGCAGCAATGAACGAGTTGAACACAGTGTTCCAAGCCGCTTCGCAGGATATGTACAACGCTGGTCAGGCACAAGGCGGTCAACAAGCTAACCCTAACGCAGGTCAGCAACAAGGTGGCAACAACGGTGGCGACCAAGAAGTGACAGATGTTGACTTTGAGGAGGTAAAGTAATTTGAGATATAATCGTAGCGTAAGAGTTCTATATGGGCTCTTACGCTTTTTTTATGTAAAATTTTAAATGAATAACTATATGGCAGATTTTTCAGAAAAACAAATCCAAGAAGTATGGGACAAGGCAAGGACAATAGAAGGACTTGATAAAAGCATGTATAGAATGGATTATGCAGGTGCAATCATAAAAAGAGATCTATATGGCAAAGGAACTGAGCAATTAGATTTTGGGTGGGAAATTGACCATGTAAAACCATTATCTAAGAATGGTTCAAATGACATTGATAATTTGGTCCCGTTACAATGGAAAAATAATCGGCATAAAGATAACAATTATCCAAAATTTGAAACTATTGTTTCTTCTAAATTAGGAGAAGATAACTATTGGAGAAATGTTAAAAAGGAACAATACTGGGAATATAAATAATGAATGAAGAAGACAGATTATTTTCACATGACATCCTTGAAACAGATATACTCTATATAATTGGTAATGGTTTTGATTGTGCACATGATATCAAATCAAAATACTCTGATTTTAAGCAATGGTGTGAAGACAGCAAGCGAGACACAATGCTTTTCGATATTTTGTTTTCTACAAAACAAGAATTTTGGGAGTCTATAGAAAAAGCTTTAGGCAATTATGATGAAAAAGAAATACTTGAATTTTGCAAACCCGACGTAGATTTTGATTTTGATCATTCTCTTAGTTCATCTGCAAGGATAGAAGATGCACCGATGACTATTTTGCAGCCAGCAATAAACGATTTGAAAAACTATTTTAATGAATGGGTAAATACCATAGACATCACAAAAGCAAAACCATTTCTAAAAATATACAAAAATGCAAGATTTTTAACGTTCAATTATACGGAGACACTTGAAGAAGTCTATGATGTTCCTCGTGAACAGATATGCCATTTGCATGGTAATCGTTTATTGAAAGACAATCACTATATATTTGGTCATAATAAATACCAAAGATACAATGGTGCGTATAGTGAATTGCCTATTTATGAAGAAAATGCGTATATATCAATTATTGAATATATGAATGCTCTTCGGAAACCAATTGAAGAAATAATTAAAGCAAATCAAATGTTTTTAGATATTTTAACAGATATAAAACTCGTGTATATTTTAGGACATTCACTATCTGATATTGACAAGGAGTATTTTACATATATTTTATCACATTTTAAACATCAACCAAGATTTGTCATTTCTAATAAAGAAAATATAGAAAATATAAATCGTTTTATAACTGAAAATAAAATAGAGGCATATAAAATTATAAGCATTGACAAATTAAGAAAATGAGAGTCAAATTCTTACCATCGTCTATTGTAATAATTTACACCAAATGAAGAATTTATTTTTGAATGAAAAAATCAACGCTTTGAAAATAAAAAGAATAGGACAGTAGTTTTAAAGAATTTTCAGAGTTTGAAATACTCGATTAGTAAATTAACCTAAAAAGGGAAGAACTTTCACTCTTCCCTTTTCTATTTAATCTAACATTTTGTTATTCTACATCTTGAACAAGACGAACAGAACGTGCACTTCTTCGACCATGAGTTTTTTGAACACTTCCAGGGTTAATCGTGTGACTGCCAAAATCTACGAAATAAGAAGAATTTATATCTGTTCCAGTAGATGACCAATAATTACCATATTGTTCCATTCGATTGATAGTTGTATTTCCATTTCTATAACCTGCTGAAGGAAGAAATATTGCACCTGCACTTTCCATTTTTAACCATTGAGCAATACTATAATTATTTATGGTCTGATATGAATCTATATCATCATTTATAGCGAAACCAGCAGTAAAAGATAACCCTTTGGGCAACACCCAGTTATCTGGCAATAGTATTGCTCCATTTATTCCGTTTATCGTTCCTACTGCTTTTAAATTTTCTGAATTTGCTCTCTCGTTGATTAAATAGTTCCATTCATCCAAAGATAATGTTCTCCATAAACCTACCTGATTTCCTCCATTGGCAATATTGTTATACACACCCCAATCTGCATTTGCATAATCACCTGTTAAATTATTTTCGTATGAACCACCTACATAATAATCAGAATTTTCAGTACTTATTGACCAAGGCTGATAGCAAACAGCTCCACTCTCAGACCAACCAGAAGTACCCCATCCAAACAAATCTATCCAACCGCCGTAATTTTCTGCTATGTTTAAATTATCCATTCCAATTATTTCCCACTGATTTTGAGCAAATCTCCAGACTTTTGTACTTGCCTTATATTGTAAGTTTCCTTGACTGAAATAAACTTGTTTTCCTGCGGCAACTGAAAATGCAGCTTTGATAGCACCTTTTTCAATTGAAACAATGGCAGTGTAACGGGCGATTTTCAGCGAAGTGTCGTTCGCTAAGATGAAATACACAAAAGAATCATCGTATGTTACATCCTTAAACATAGAATCACCTTGGTCGCCTTTATCACCTTTTGCCTGCGATACAAAATTCCACGTTTCTCCATTATCGTACGAAACGTACCAATTATCGTCTTCTACTTTCAATTGAGGAGTAACACCATTTTCTCCGTTTGTGCCGTTAGTGCCATTCGTCCCGTTTGTACCATTAGTACCATTGGTGCCGTTTTCTCCAGTCACACGAATTTTACTGCCATTGTCATCGAGCAACCAATCTCCGTTCAAAGTCCAATAATATACGCTTTCAAATTCTGCCACGCCAATAATTGGGCTAACACCATTAGTGCCATTCGTTCCGTTTGTACCATTCTTGCCATGATAAATGGTAATGGGTGATTGATTTTTGAAAGCAATTGTATAACCAATTTCAGCACCGTCATTTAATATTGGCGTAACACTTGTTACATAATCATTCTCGCTTGACGCGTTTACAATTGTTTGTAGAGAAACAATGTTTGTGTTGTTCTGCCTACAAGTTTCTTCTAAAACCGTAACACGTGTTTTCAGGTCGTTCACTTCGTCTTTCAACTTGTTAATTTCTTTTTTCCTACATCCAACTATTGCCAGCAATGCCAAGCAAATAATTGATAATACCTTGATTTTTCTCATTGTTATAATTTTTTTTCAAAAATACAGAGAGACAAAAATGTATTTGATTGCAATTTGTAGTGGATATCTTAACAAATTGTCGTGAAAATCACGACAATCGTTTATTTTCGTTTTTGCTCAAAATAGTCGGACAATAGGGCGAAAAAATTGTATTCAAGAATGCTGGAAATTCGAAGAAGCAATTCGGTATCGATATATTTCTTTTCGAATATGAGGTACGCATTTGTCCTGCAGCAGTGCAACTCGTTCGCCAACCAAGCCGCACTCCGTCGTTGTTTTGTAAGTTCTTGCTTTATAGCATGACCTATATGTATATCGAAAGTTTTTTCCATTAAAAAAGGCGTTGAATCGTCCGATTGTTCGCTTATTAACTTAGTAGGCATCGCCAAACACCATGAACACCAATAAGCACGAAACGATTCACGCCCTCAGGCGTGCCTCTCTCGCTTCTTACTCTCGTGTTCGTTAAAATTTGGCGATTTTACTAAGTTGAGAATAACAGCGTAAAGCTCAGAAAATTATTATGTTACAAATATTTTACATCATATCATTTGTTTTTGTTTTGTAAAAATAGAAATAAAATGTGAGTTTGGAAGAAAGAAACGGAAAAATTGAATGACAAGGAGGGTGGTTTAAAGAATAATTAATGAAAGAGGGATTGTATATTTTTCAAAAATAGAAGATTTACGCCTATGAAATGATAAAAATAACAGAATGCAAATGTTTTTGTATAAAAAGATTAAGACGTTTTTATAATTCTCCATAAATTTATATTTATCTCCCCACCCCCTTATTTTGCGAATAATCTCAAAAAAAACGCAACAAAAATCACCTTTGTAATATATTATGTATCAATGAATTGTGAATATGACCGATGCCGAATTTCACCCCTCAGAAAAAATTATTATACTGATAATGATTGACTTACGATGAAATTTTTTGGCAAAAAATGCGCCATTTTTTGCGCTTGCTTTTTGTAACATACTGTGTTTCATTCAATTGTGAATATGACCGATCTAAAAATTTTGCCGACGTTCACCCCACACCCCACGCTGGTTCTGCGTTCGGGCGTGGGGTGAAATTCAAATGCGATTTTCTTTTTTTGCATATACATATTTCTTAATTTTGTCTCACAATTTTAAAAAATTTAAGACGTAGAACTAAAATTCATAACTTAAAAAAACAGAAATACAATTAGATTGTGGCATTGATTTTGCCATAGAACGAAAGAATTAAAAATTTTTGTAAAACAAAAACATATCAGATGAGAAAACATGTACTTTTTTTTGTGTTCCTATTGATAGCAGCATTTGCGGGAGCACAATCTGTTTCGCTCGAAACAGCAGAACAAGTTGCCAAAAACTTTTGGCTGAAGAAACAAGGAACCTCGGTTACCTTAGTTCAGGACCAATCGGTTAGCGACGTTAAAGGTATCTACATCTTTAACAATGCTAACGGCAAAGGGTTTGTAATTGTGTCGGACAACGAGAACGCACGTCCTATTTTGGGCTATTCGTTCGAAAACGATTTCAGCAACGGCACGACACCGACAAACGCACACGAATGGTTGAAAAAATACGATTCGTCGAATCGTCCCGAAACAACCAATGTGGATAACCAAAACAAGTGGAAAGCCCTGAAGAACTACAAACCCAACGACGGGGCAAGTCTTTTGGGGTCTGAAAGGAGTATTGAACCAATAGTAAAGTGTACATGGTATCAATATGAACCATACTATAATGATTGTCCTAAAATAGGTTCGGAAACGGCACTGACTGGTTGTGTCGCCACCGCCATCGGACAAATCCTAAAAACGTACGAATTTCCGAAACAAGGCTACGGAAGCCACACATACACCCACCCTACAATAGGTGAGCTTTCGACCACTATGACCAAATACAATTGGAACAACATAAAGGAATCGTACACAGGCGAGCCTGGTGAGGCTGGCGCCGAAGATGTTGCCGCCCTTCTCTATCAGATTGGCGTTGCACTTGAAATGAACTATGGTGTTGCCGAAAGTTCTTCATCGACAATGGTGGCAACCGTGGTGTTGCAAGACTATTTCCAATACAAGTCAAAAACAATCCACTATGAATATCGCAAAGATTTTGATTACGATGCATTTAAATCCCAGATCTTAGCAGACTTAATAGCAGGCCGCCCTATGCTCTACGGTGGTGTTAAGTCTTCGTCGGGCGGCGGACACCAATTTATATTGGATGGATATGAATACGACGAAGTTACCGGCGACATGTTCCACATAAACTACGGTTGGGGTGGGTCCAGCAACGGAAATTATACGTTGGACGAACTGATTTACGACACGGAACAAGATGTGGTGTTCGGCATCGAACCCGACAAATCGCTGTGGGTCAACAAACATCGTTTCGATATGCCATCGGCTGGAGGCGACATTACGTTGGCTGTCCGTTCGCAATACGACTACAACGGAACAGCCTCTATTTCGACAAACGCTGACTGGCTTACATTAAGCACGACAACCGCTTTCGGCGACGGTGAATTCACCGATGTGGTTGTTACGGCAACAGCAAACACTACGGACCGGGAACGCTCGGCTGTCATTACCATTGTGCAGAATGAAGAAACCGAAACGGTTACCATCAACCAATTGCCTAGCTCGGGATTTGCCGGCTGGTATGGTGAATTAGCTTCGCTGAAAGCGCCATCAGATGGTTTTTTGAAAGAAGGCAAGGAAATCATCATACTTCCTGAACGATATGGAACATTCGCCGCAGGGCAACAACTGCTCGCCGTTTCTTTCGTCACATTCGAAGATGACGATGCAAACGACCCATTTAATAACAAAGACTTTACGATTAAGATTTACGAGGACTCAAAAACGGATTGGCGTCTTGATAATGCCGAATACACGAAAAATGTTGCTGGCTGTTTAGGCACGTTGGTGTATTCGCAAGATTATACAGCTACTGGATTTGGAACTCAAGAAGTTAAACTTGATGAGCCATACGTAATTTCAGACAAAAATTTCTGGATTGCATTGGAATTGAAGGGAAACACAGCTATGGTCTTTAATGATAATACGATCATCACAAATGTTTGTGCAGGTCCTAACTATTTGGATTTGAGCCGGAAACGAATTTATGAAAAAAACGCAAGCGGCACGCAAATCAATACAAACATATATAATTACAAAATAAGCACTGCCGATGACGGAACAAAATACTATGAGAAATACAATAAGGATTGGAAAATAGGGTTCTACGTAACCGACGGCGTAAACAACGAAATGCCTATAGCATTGGAAAACAATGCCAATATTCAGGCAAAATTGTTGAATAGTTTTGCCAATACGCAACTTGCTCCTTCGCTAACAGAACTTTCTGCCAGCCAGGATTTGATTCTGTATCCGCAAGTTCGCAACATCGGTCCGCTAGATATTACTGAAGTAAAGAAAGTTCAGTCAATTATAACTGCAGGCGACAAAGTCATCAACACTTACATAAACCCATGGGACTGGACTGCAGAAAATACATGGTATAAATGGTTTGTGATAAACGACGACAGAACATTCACCATCACAGCCGATATGTTCAACGAAAATCTGCTCTCAGGTACATTCGACGTCTGCTTCAATGTGGACTACATTGACCAGCCCGATGTGCTCGCTGCCGACAATACCTATTGCATCACCGTAACGCGCGAGGTTCCCGAATTTACGGTCGAAGTTGTTTCCGCCAACGACAAACAAGGCTCTGCACGTGCATTGACAGACAATGCCACATACACTCTTGGAGCGTCGTTCACCGCTATTGCCACGCCTGAAACAGGCTACAAATTCGTAAAATGGACAATTGACGAGGAAGAAGTTTCAACCGATGCGGAATACACATTCACGGTAACACGTAACGTAAACATCCAAGCCATATTTGAACCGCTTCAATACACGGTAAACGTGGTCGTGGGCGAAAACGGCACAGTAACGGGCGACGGCATCCACAACTTTGGCGAGAATGCAACGGTAACCGTCACTGCTAACGAAGGTTACAAATTCGTTGGTTTCGAAAACATTAACGCCACTGAACCTACATTGACATTTATGGTAACGAACGATACTACGTTCACCGCCATATTCAAGAAAATTTTGAACGTGACAGCTTCAGCCAACGTCGAAAATGCGGGAACAGTTACGGTAAGTCCAGAAGGTGAAATACTCGAAGGTGACGAAGTTACTGCGAAAGCAACAGTAAACAAAGGTTACAA
>DFGI01000038.1 GCA_002371705.1 Bacteroidales bacterium UBA3754 | reverse complement strand
TGCTCCATGTTGTTGAAGTTGAATGCAGGAATTGCATAACCTCCGTTGATTGCTTTAGCAAACATTTCTTTTGTGTTCACCAAGCCAAGATCTTTGTAACTAATCATTTTTTATACGTTAAAATTGTTAAACAAATCAATCAACCTTTCGGTTTTTTATTTTCGCGTGCTAATGTACGAAAAAAAAATGTATCTCATTCGCTTAATTGAAAGAAAAACAAGATTACCAGCAAACTTCCCTCTCGCAGGATGTTTAATCAAACGATTGGTTGGTTTGGATGGAAATCTGACGGATCTCCTCGAATTCACTTGGAGAAAGGTCGTTCAAGAAATAATTGATTGGATTCACCTTCTGTCCACCTTTTATAATCTCGTAGTGCAAATGCGAACCGGTTGACACACCTGTACTGCCGACCAATCCAATCAAATCGCCACGCTTAACCTTCTGTCCTTGACGGACAAGAATTTCAGAGCAGTGCGCATACATTGATTTATATTGATATCCGTGGTCTATCACGATTGCTTTTCCGTATCCACGTTCAAATTTCGCTGATGTAACAACACCATCGCCAGTCGCATAGATTTTTGTACCAGTTGGGGCTACCAAGTCAATACCAGTATGCGTTCTCAAAGTTTTGTATATTGGATGCATACGTGTTCCAAATCCCGATACATATTTATATGTCTTCAACGGCTGAATGCCCGGAATATGCTGCAACATTTCCTGCTTATTCTTTGCCAAATTAACAATAGTGTCAAACGACAACGATTGAATATAAATCTTTTTCATCAAAATATCCATCCGTTTGTTTGTCTGCACCACCAAATCCATATTTGGCACAGCCTCGATTTCAGCATATCGGTTCACGCCACCAAAACCGCCATTTCTAACAGCATCGGGTATCGGTTCCGATTCAAAAACCATACGATAGATATTGTTGTCCTTGTCTGCCAAATCGTTCAACACCTCTTCCATATTACCAAGACGGTTGTTTAGCGATTTATATTGATTACGAAGCATTTTATTCTCATCAATCAATTCTTTTTCTCGAGTTGAAGGAAAGAAATGCAACCACGTAAACATAAAGGTGAATCCAACAACAATAATTATGACAAGGTACGAAACGCCCAAACCTAACATCTTTTTCAGCGATGTTTCTATTTTCTCGTACTGAAGCGTTTCAGGATTAAATCTAAATCTACCCTTTGCCATATTAATTTTTGAAAGTGCAAATATACTAATTATTTCTGAATTAAAAAATTAAGTTATACACAAGGTATTAACGCAATACCCTATGCTCAAACGACAGAATACAAAGTTTCGTATATAAATCTGTATCTTATTTGTTGCGTTTCAATGGAGAGACCACAACTTCATCTTTATTGCTGAAGTCAATCGTGTATGAACTTTTAAAGGAATCACCAATGTTCAATCCGACTCTACCAAACCGCAAATCATTAAAAATCACTACATTATCGGACTTTGGCTCCACTGAATAATAATATTTCGTATAGGATTCCATTCGGTTGATACTCGGCGAATTTTCCATTTCAAACAGATAATAATCGTTTCGAAGCACAAGATTCATCTCAAAATCGTTTTTGCTCAAATTCGACTGGTAGCACATCCAAAAGCCGTCTCTGTCCTGTGCAATACAGTTCCACATAAACAACGAGCCACTAACGGGAAAAACCTCCGTACGGGAATAACGCAGACTTTGTTCGTCTAATTTTTGCTCGAACTGCGACTGAACAGAAAGTTTATTCAAGAATGCAAAAGCCACATACACAACGCACAAGAACATTCCGAACCACGAAATCATAGCTTTATGCCGGTTTTCCTTCAGAATCAGCGACACAATAAAAGCCACAACCAACGGAAGCATTCCCACAATGTCAAAATCCGACAAAACCGATAACGCAAACCGCCGATGGGTAAATGGTTCAAACAAGCCAACGCCACGCATTCCAAACACATCGGCAAAGCAATGCGCCAACATACTGCCACACGCTATCAGCGAACAAAACACCACAGAACAGGCGTTTCCAACAAACTTATGCATAATCCACCCCAAAATAGGCGCAGCGAGTAAGCAAAAGATAATGGAATGGGTGATTCCTCCATTAATGAATACTGCTGTGGATGTTTCGAACAACAAAGAAAGCGGAACATCCAAAAACGCAATCAACGAACACAATCCCCCAAACAACACAGCTTTGTTGCCCAATTTCTTAGCACCAATCAAACTTCCTATGGCAGCACCCAAAACAAATTGAGAAATTATATTCATCTTTTTGGTTTATTTATGCAAATGTATGAATATTTGCACAAATTTTAAATGCAATTTATAGTGAGTCGAAAGAAAAATCTACCAACGTACGAAAACGTAGTGGTAACCGATGTTGCCGCAGAAGGCAATGCCATTGCCAAAATCAATGATATGGTGCTTTTTGTGGAAGGTGTGATTCCTGGTGATGTTATCAATGTACAAATCACAAAAAAGAAAAAAAGATACTGTGAAGGACGTGTACTCGAAGTGGTGCAGCCAAGTTCCGACCGCCTGAACGCATTCTGCAAACACTTTGGTGTTTGTGGCGGATGCAAATGGCAAATTTTGCCATACGATAAACAGCTGATGTACAAGGAGAAACAAGTAAAAGACCAACTCGAACGTATCGGGCACGTTACCGTGAACGAATATCTGCCGATTCTCGGATCTCAATGGAAAGAATTTTACCGTAACAAATTGGAATTCACGTTTTCAAACAAACGTTGGATTACCGAAGACGAAGTTCGCACAAATGCGGAAATCATCAATTCAAACGCCGTGGGATTCCACGTTCCACGCTTATTCGACAAGGTAGTTGACATTGAGGAATGCCATTTACAAGCTTCGCCGAGCAACGAAATCCGCAATTTTATACGCACGTTCGCACTTGCACACAACTTTACATTTTTCGACATACGGAACCATGCCGGACTGCTCCGAAACCTGATTATACGTACATCATCAACTGGTGAATGTATGGTAATTGTGGTTTTTTATGAAAACGACAGCGAAAAAATCGAAACATTGTTAGCGGCACTCCATAAAGAATTTCCACAAATTTCATCATTGCTGTACATTATCAATCAAAAAGCAAACGACACAATTGGCGACCAAGAAGTGCTCACTTACTATGGTAACGACCACATTTTTGAGGAAATGGAAAACCTTCGATTCAAAATTGGTCCGAAATCATTTTACCAAACCAATTCAAAACAAGCCTACGAACTCTATAAAATAGCACGTGAATTAGCACAACTTTCTGGAAATGAATTAGTTTACGATTTATATACAGGTACAGGAACTATTGCAAACTTTGTAGCCGCAAAAGCACGCCAAGTTATTGGTATTGAATATGTTCCAGAGGCCATAGAAGATGCTAAAGTAAACTCAAGAATCAACAATATCGGAAACACATTGTTTTACGCCGGCGATATGAAAGACATTCTCACCGACAATTTTATTGCAAAACACGGTGCTCCCGATGTAATAATAACCGACCCTCCACGAGCTGGAATGCACGAAGATGTGGTGGAAACAATTCTGCACGCACAACCAAAACGAATTGTGTATGTTAGCTGTAATCCTGCAACACAAGCCCGTGATTTACAACTACTTTCAGTTTCATATAACATTTTAAAATCGCGTGCCGTGGATATGTTTCCGCATACACAACACGTGGAAAATGTGGTATTATTAGAAAGGAGATAAGTGTTTTTACAAAAATAAAATCGTGTCATTGTTTCCAAAAAATATTGAGCAGAAATTGGGCTTCGACGAAATTCGCCGATTGCTCACCGACGGCTGCAAATGCACCATCGGAAAAGAAAAAATCGCACAAATTGAATTTTCCAACAATGCGGAATCCATCAACAATCTGCTCTGCCAAACCATTGAAATGACGGAAATTATAACAACGCAAGACGACTTTCCTTTTCCTTCATTCTCAACAATTTACGAAGAACTCGAACGTATTCGTCCCGAAGGGACATACTTGACTGCAATCGAATTGCATACACTCCGCAAATCGCTTACGGAAATACAGAACATATTGATTTTCATAGGAAAACATCGGGAACAATATCCGTATATCGCCACTTTGGCAGAACCTGTGGAAATTGCAAAAGCCATCATCGTTTCTGTTGACAAAATTATTGACGCTAACGGCAACCTCAAAGACAACGCTTCGCCAAAACTGGTGGAAATCCGCCACGAAATGGCACAAAAACGCCGTATCATCAATAAGATTATGGCGCAAAAACTTGCTGTCGCACGCCAAGAAGGCTGGATTGACCAAGATTCGGAACTTTCAATCCGCGACGGTCGTCTGGTACTTCCAATCAATAGCACGTTCAAACGAAAAGTACAAGGAATTGTGCACGACGAATCCTCCACGGGAAAAACTTCGTTCGTGGAACCAATTGAAGCATTCGAGGCGAACAACGCCATTGCGAATTTAGAGTTCGAAGAGCACAAAGAGACTATTCGCATCTTACAGGAAATCACCGCAGAAATCCGTCCCTATTTGCCCGACATAGAATTGGCATACGATTTTTTAGGTCAAATTGACGCAATCGTTGCAAAGGCAAAATTTTCGTTAGAAATTGAAGCTCAAAAACCTGAAATCTCGACAAAATCGCAGGAAATTTCGCTCATCAGGGCACGCCACCCACTCCTATTTCTGTCGTTCAAAAAAACAGGAAAAGAAATCGTTCCGCTCCACATTGAACTCACTCAATCGCAGAGAATCATTGTGATTTCGGGACCGAACGCCGGAGGAAAATCCGTCTGCATGAAGACCGTGCTGCTACTACAATATATGTTCCAATGCGGTCTGCCGATTCCCGCCGACAGTCAAAGCAAAATGTACATTTTCAACAATATGCTGATTGACATTGGCGACGAGCAATCCATTGAAAATGACCTGAGTACATACTCATCTCACCTACTGAACATGAAAATTTTCCTTGAACGGGCAAACAGCCGTACATTGTTCGCCATCGACGAGTTCGGCACGGGAACGGAACCGATTCTTGGCGGTGCGATTGCCGAAAGCGTGCTGGAAACACTCAATGCCAAAGGCGCGTTTGGAATCATAACCACACACTACAGCAACCTTAAACATGCCGCCACGTCGTTGCACGACGTGTTCAACGGCGCAATGCTGTTTGACATGGACAATATGCGACCGCTCTACAAACTGCGTATGGGTTCGGCAGGAAACTCGTTCGCATTCGAAATTGCTCAGTCCATAGGCCTACCAAAGCAAATTATCGATACGGCACGGACAAAAATCAAGCAGGAACATATTGATTTTGACGAAAATCTGAAAAAACTCGAAATTGAGAAACAATATGTGTTCCGCAAAAAAGAAGACCTGAAACGACAGGAAAAACAAATTGAAACGCTCAAAGACGAATACACGTATAAGTTAAAGAAAATCAACGAAAAAAGACAGGAAATCATTGAACGCACCGAAAACGAAATTCAAGAAGTCCTCCGTTCTTCCAACAAACAAATTGAGCAGACCATACGCACCATAAAGGAATCGCACGCCGACAAGGAAACCACCAAGCAGGCGCGCCTCGAAATGCAACAATTTACAAACGCGGCACAACAGAAAGTTGCAAAAATTAAAAATGCAAGCAATTTGCAAAATACTAAAATTCAAAAAGATACCTCTAAAATCAAAATCGGTAGTTATGTAAAAATCAGCGGTCACTCCTCTGCCGGCGAAGTAACCGACATACAAGGGAAACAAGCGACCGTGAATTTCGGAAACCTAAAAATGACCGTAAAACTCGCCAGCCTCGAACCCGCCGAAAAGCCGAAAATCGACACAAAGTCTGTAATTGTGACATCGTCCACAAAAAACATTGCGGAAAAACGCAAGA
>DFGI01000036.1:3529-31455 GCA_002371705.1 Bacteroidales bacterium UBA3754 | reverse complement strand
TTTCGGGGTTGAAGTTCGTGGCAAACGCCTTCCCGTGGTCACCACCGTTGCAGTCAACTATGTCAAGATAGTGGATTTCGTCGAAATAGTGTTTTGCCAAATATGCAGTATAAATCTGGCTTTGTCCCGGATCAAAACCGCAACCGAGAATTGCCGTCAAACCTTTCTCCTTGAATTTATCTTGATATGCCCATTGCCAGCTGTATTCAAACTTAGCCACGTCTTTCGGCTCGTAATTGGCTGTATCCATATAGTTTACACCTGCTTCAAGACAAGCGTCCATTATGCACAAATCTTGATATGGCAACGCCACGTTGATGACCAATTTCGGTTGGAACGATTTAATCAACTGCACCAATGCAGGAACATCTTCGGCGTCAATTTGGGCAGTCTGAATTTTTCTACCAAGTTTTTCTTCGATGATAGCCGCAATTTTATCGCATTTCGACTTTGTGCGGCTTGCCAACATAATGTCGGAAAACACCTCCGGATATTGAGCACATTTGAACGTAACTACCTGACTTACACCGCCAGCACCAATGATAAGAACTTTTGCCATTATAGTAGATTTAAATTTTTGATAAAGGTAGTATTTTTTGAACATTCAGCAATATGTTTCTTAATTGTTGAAAGATAAATTTTCGTAAGAGGCGGAAATGTGAAAAAAATACGCAAAAAAATTATACATTTGTAACGTAGATTATGTTGATGAGATTTTTTAAGATAGTGTTCCTTGTCGGTTTGGCGTGTTTTGCCAATGCAATGGCGTTTTGTGCCAATGATGACAAAACCTATATGATGAATTTGTATGGGGAAAATGAAGTCATCACAGGAGAATATGCCGACTCACTTGCTGTAACATGCAATAATGGAATTTTTGTTGGGACGCAACAAAACGGAATAAGAATATATAAAGGTATTCCGTATGCACAACAGCCTGTGGGCGATTTGCGTTGGAGGCCAGCTGCCGAAGCATTACCCGATACAACAGTGCGGCAAGCATATTATTATGGAAAATCGCCAATACAAACAGAATGGGCCTCAGAATTGGCTTCATACTATGAACAGGGCGAAGATTGTTTGTATTTGAACGTTTGGACCCACGCGAATGACACATTACAAAATCTTCCCGTTGTTGTGTTTATTCACGGCGGCTCATATGGTTGGGGCGGCACATCCGACCCATTGTACGATGGTCAAAATTTTGTGGAAGCACACCCCGATGTGATTTATGTGACGATTGGCTATCGTACTGGCATAATGGGATTTATAGATTTGTGGGCTGTCGATTCAGTTGGCGAATATAAAGAAAGTTGCAACCTCGGACTACTCGACCAAATTGAGGCATTAAAATGGATTCAGAAAAACATTGCTGCTTTCGGCGGCGACCCAGCGAATGTAACTCTCTGTGGTCAAGGTTCCGGAGCTGGTTGCGTTTCGTTGCTTACCATTATGGAACAAGCTCGTGGTCTTATGCGCCGTGTGATAATCGAAAGCGGCACAGTAGCGTTGACATACAGCAAGTTAGAATGCCAGCCACTCACAAAATTATTGCTTAAAGAAACCAAAGCAACTTGTATGGCTGATTTGTTGAAATTATCAACAGACGAATTGAAAAAAATCAACGAAAACCTGAATGGATACGCGAATTATCCAATGCGCGACGGTTTTGTTCTTCCCGAAGATTTGTATGGAGCATACGAATCTTCAGAAATGGATGTTGACATGCTTATTGGAACAAATGCTGACGAATTTCGTTATTGGATAACCGAAGTGGGCGGTATGGCTGCCTATAAAATGATGCTACCTATTCTGTTCAGCAATAATACCAGCACAATGCAGGATATTGACCGAAAAATTTCTGACGAGTTCATCAACCGTCGAAAAACGAAAAAAGTATGGCGTATCTCCGATTATTATAATGATGTGGTTTATCGGATTCCTGCAACCAATCAAGCTGTTGCAAATTCAAAGAAAAATGCCAATACATATATGTATTATTGGACATATCCCTCAACTAAAAAGAATTTGAAAGCCTGTCAAGGAGTTGAATTGCCGTTCGTATTAAATAATCTTGACCAAAACATATTTGATGAAGAATCAGTTGATTCGTCAATGGCAAAAATGGTACAATCTTTGTGGATAAATTTCATCAAAACGGGAAATCCAAGCACTGATAAAATTGCTTGGGAACCGTTTAACGAAAAAACTCGGCAAACAATGTACATTCAAGACAAGGAATGCAAAATGGTAAAAGACCCAATGGCGGCACAGCGTAAACGACTGGAGTCGCTACCAAAATATTATTTGAATGGGAACGACAATTCCAACACATTGCGGATGCCGTGGATTTATAAACTTGCAGCCACATCGGCGGCAGTAATTGGAGTTGGTGTGTTGGTTACATTAATAATTTGTTTGTAAATGGGTTCTAGCGTTCAATATATATCAAATGCAGGAATAACTGTCGGTGTGTTACCTGAAATCGGTGGAACAATCGTGTTTGTATCCAAAGATGGTTCCTCAAATCTTATAAAATCAAATCCAGATTTATGGGACATAAAGAAAAAGCCCTTCGTTAACGAAAACACCGATTTTGTACCCTATTGCGGACATACAGTGTGGCTTGGTCCACAAAAAGAATGGTGGATTCATCAATCATTAAACGAAGAACGAAGACGTGCCGCCGCCGATTGGCCTCCCGACCCGTATTTATATATTGCAGAATACACAGTTGTACAAAAAAACGACACTGCAATTCACCTGAAAGGTCCCCATAGCCCTATTTCAGGCGTTTCCATAGAAAAAGAAATTGCCATAAATCCTGATGGAAGTGTATTTGTACAAGCAACTGTTCAAAACACAGGTAATAAACCATGTTCGTGGGATATATGGCACAACACCCGTTTCGACGGAATGTGTAAAATGTCGGTTGCCGCATCGGCGAATAATATTCGAGTAGTTCCCGTTATTTCGGAACAATCAACAGAGATGCCCTATGAAATAAACGAAGGCACCTTTTCGTATTGCCCACAAAAGCCATCAAAAGAGTTCTCGGAACGAAGTTCAAAGACATTTATTTATCCGAAGAGCCCACAAATATCAATTGAAACAGGGCAATTCACGTTTCAAATTTGGTTTGATTTACATACAAAAGAACAAATTCATCCAGAGCAAGGCTTGGTAGAAATATACAATCATACCGAACATGGCGAAGGGAACGATTTATTGGAAATAGAATATCACTCTCCTTATACAACTCTTGCTGTAGGAGAACAAATGCAGTCGTGGGAAGTTTGGCATATAACAAAAAAAGATTAG
The DNA here is from genome assembly GCA_002371705.1 of Bacteroidales bacterium UBA3754. Taxonomy (GTDB): domain Bacteria; phylum Bacteroidota; class Bacteroidia; order Bacteroidales; family UBA1715; genus UBA1715. Next base: position 28,134 of record DFGI01000036.1, on the reverse strand, counting down.
AAATGATGGACATAGAAAAAATCACATCGGAAGAAGAGTATCGAAAAGTTTTGCAACGAATTGACGAATTATTCAATGCGAAGAAAGATACACCCGAATACGAGGAATTACAACATTTAACTGATTTAGTGGACGATTATGAAGACGGTTTACTATAAAAATAATTCATAAAAATATGCCAAAAGCATTAATTTATTTTGTTAAGACAAATTAATTCGTATTTTTGCAAACCCAAATTTTATTTATAGGTGAAGAAGTTATATCTCATACTACTCAGTCTAATGCTTGCGACAGGAGCAAGCGCCCAATCGTGGGGAAAAGAAGGTTGGTGCATTGGAGGCTTTGGTGGAGCGACTTCGTTTGCGGGAGATATTATGCATACACCTACGTCTGATGACAATCGAATTGGTGATACCCGTTATGATTTTGGACTTGCCGTTGAAAAAATCCTTTATCCTGGCATTAACGCCCGTTTGGCTGGTTCGTACGGTAAATTATGGGGAGAAAAACAGCTTGATATGGCATCAAAACCAATGAACCAAGCTTTTGAAGGGAATTTTTTCGATTATCACTTTGATTTGAAACTTGATGTGTTAAAATGCATTTTGGGAGCGGACTTCCCATTCTCTGCGTATGCTTTAGCTGGTATTGGAGGAGTTTCGTATCATTCTGAATGGCATAACACAAAAACTGGTGTCGTAAAATGTGACACTTCCGCGACTGCTACAATATACCCATTAGGTGTTGGTGCAGGAATTGACATCGGTCCTGTACATGTTTTTGCAGAAGGGACCTGGGATTTAACATTTACCGACGCCCTTGACGCACACCCATCAAATAACACAGACCACAAAATCCAAGACTCTTACCTTGTATTTTTAGTTGGCGCCACATACGAAATCGGCGGCACAAGCAAATCCTATGGTGGCGGTAGAGCTAAGAGTGGCGCAACCAAAAAAGCACAGAAGCACAGAAACAAATCGTCTAAAAATCTGCACAAAACGACTTCATCATATCGCAAACGTGCAAATAGTTCTAAACGTCATTACACGAATGGTGGACGTACTCAGGTTAAGAGTTCACACACGAATTCGTTAGCGACAAAGAGAAAATACACCACAAGTAGTGGAAATCAAAATGGTATGAAACTCAAGAAGAGTGAACATACGAACTCTAAAAATAGTAATCCAAAATATCCAGTTCATTATTAAAAAGAAAATCAACTAATTTGCTCACATAAAAAAAGCACTCCCGAAATTCGAGAGTGCTTTTTTGTTATTGTGCTATAAGCAATTAGCACTTAAACTCTTTCTTGATTTTATCAACATAGTCAAGCAATTCCCAACCGAAGAATTGAACTTTTTTCTTTTTCCCGTTTACAACAACTTCTCTCATCTCAGGAGTTTTTCCGAAATGACCGTACGAGGCAGTTGCTTGGAAAATAGGATTTGTCAGTCCAAACCGTTTCACAATTGCTATTGGACGAAGGTCGAATAGTTTTGCAACTTTTTCTGCGATTTCTTCGTCGCTGTATGGTTTTCCGTTTGCTTTCTTTGCACAACAAGTACCGTATGTGTTTACGTAGATATTTACAGGTTTTGCCACGCCAATTGCGTACGAAACTTGAACCAAACATTCGTGTGCAATTCCAGCCGCAACAAGATTTTTTGCAATGTGACGGGCTGCGTATGCGGCACTTCTGTCCACTTTTGAAGAATCTTTTCCCGAAAATGCTCCGCCACCGTGTGCTCCACGACCACCGTAGGTGTCAACTATGATTTTACGGCCTGTCAGACCAGTGTCGCCGTGAGGACCGCCAATGACGAATTTCCCCGTTGGATTGACCATGAATTTAAAATCTTGGTCGAAAAGTTTCTGTAATTGTTTCGGATAACTTAAACGTACAGGTTTTATGACGTATTTGCGTAAATCTTCGCTGATTTTGGCCTGAGTTTCTTCGTCTGAAATACCAAAATCATCGTGTTGGGTGGAGATTACAATCGTATCGATTTTTATGGCTTTATTTGTCTTTTCGTCGTATTCGATTGTTACTTGCGATTTTGAATCGGGACGAAGGTATTTCATTACTTTACCTGCTTTACGAACTTCAGCGAGCTTTTGCAATAAACGGTGCGCGATGTCCAACGTCAAAGGCATGTAGTTGTCGGTTTCGTCGATTGCGTAGCCGAACATCATACCTTGGTCGCCAGCGCCTTGTTCTTCGGGATTTGCTCGTTCCACGCCTTGATTGATGTCGGCGGACTGAGCGTGAAGTGCAGAAAGAATACCGCAGGAATTTCCGTCGAATTGGTATTCCGACTTGTTGTAACCGATTTGATTGATGACTTTTCGTGCGATTTCCTGAACGTCAACAACACCTTTGCTTTTGATTTCGCCGGCTAAAACCGTCAAACCTGTTGTTACCAACGTTTCGCAAGCGACTTTCGATGTCGGGTCTTGACTGAGGTATGCGTCAAGAATTGCGTCTGAAATTTGGTCAGCGACTTTGTCTGGATGACCTTCTGAAACTGATTCTGAAGTGAATAAATATCCCATAGTTTTTAAATTTTAAGTTACAAATCAATGGGAAAGAGTTGGCGAATGCAGTTTGTGTTTTAGCATTTTTTTGTGTGGTTGCAATCAACTCAAATCTTTCCACTTGTTGGAAGCAAATATACAATGCTTCTTATAAAAAACAACCCTCTTGTTGAAAAAATAACAAGAGGGTCGTGTTTTTTTACAGCGAAGCCCTGTTAATCTTCATCATCGTCGTCGTCGGGTTTTTCGCATTTTTTGTCTTTTGGACATTTTTTCTTTGCTTTCATTTCAGCGAATTTAGCTTTCTGTTCGTCAGTCAAAATAGTTTTGAAAGCTTCGTCGAATTTTTCTCTTGCCGCTTTCATTTCAGACTTTTGTGCATCGAACAATGCTTTTACTTGTGTCATTTGTTCTTCGCTCAAATTCAGTTCTTTCGCCATTTCCATAGGACATTTTCCGTGTTGACGATGACGGTCAAATGCTGGTTTTTGTCCCTTATGGCAACATGGTCCGTCGGGACAGCATTCGCCTTGCGGACAACATTGTTGTACTTGTTCTGTCGGACAGGCAGATTGCTTATCGCATTTTTTACCACAATTACTTACACAGCAGCAAATTGCCACACCAATAGCGGCACCAACTATCGCAGTACACGCTCCAATTAAAAAATCTTTTACGTTCATAGTTTTATTTTTTTATTGTAACGTGTAAATATAAAAATTTATTGCGAAAAAAACATATGTAGGATTGCTATTTTATACCAATATACGAACATAATCTACCAGTTGGACCATCACGGCGATACGAAAAAAACAAATCACGATTCGCATACGTATTGAGATTGGCATTATGAATTTTCTTCATGCCACATTGTCGCAATGTCGTTGTCACACAGGCATTTAAGTCAAAATAAAGAGAATCGTTCTTTGTTGTAAAAAATTCTTTTGGAAAATAATTTAAAAATTCCGAGCCAACTTCGTAGCTTTCCTGTGCTATCATTGGACCGATGTAGGCTGTAAGTTTTTCCATTGGAACATAATCAGACAAAATTTCGACCATATTCTGGATAATTCCATCGCGTGTGCCCCGCCAACCGCAATGCAAACCAGCCACAATCGAAAATTCATCATCGTGGAACAAAACAGAACCGCAATCTGCTATGGAAATTGTCAACAAAACTCCTTTTTGCATCGTAAAAAAACCGTCAGCTTCGGTGTCGTTCACAAACGAACTGGTAACCTCCACAATATCAGCGGAATGAATTTGATGCAGATTTTTCACCGAAAACTGTGGCGCAACGGCGGAGAAAAATCTGTTTCGATTTTCTAAAATATGTTCTTTTTCATCCTTTGAATGCAGTCCCACATTCATACTCTCATATACTCCCGAGCTCACTCCTCCAAGGCGTGTGGAGAATCCTGCCACGCATTTATTATTTGCAAGCCATTCAAAATGAGGAATTTCTTTTTCTTTAAACGTCAACATACGAATTATAATTATATATCAAAGATATGGAAATTATTGTAATGATTTAATCCGAAAGTTATACCTTTGCGCCAGAGAGTTGTACAATGAAACACACGATACAAAACATAATAGCGGAATCGGTTTCGGTGAAACAGAAATTGATGGCTGACGAAGCGGCAATGTCGCAGATAGAACAGGTTGCGAATAAAATGATAGAATCGTATCGGGCAGGCGGAAAGACACTGTTTGCCGGGAATGGTGGAAGCGCCGCCGATGCGCAACATTTGGCTGCTGAATTAGTGAATCGCTTTACGTTTGACCATGATGGCATTCCCGCATTGGCGTTGACCACAGACAGCTCCGTAGTGACTTCAATATCAAACGATTACAATTTCGACGTGTTATTTTCCCGTCAAGTAAAAGCACTCGGAAACGCAGGCGATGTGTTTATCGGAATCTCAACATCGGGAAATTCCGCAAACATACTGCAAGCATTTGATGTTTGCCGTGAAAAGAAGATTTTCACCGTCGGACTAACGGGCGGAACTGGTGGAAAAATGGCAGGAAAATGCGATGTGTGCATTTGCGTGCCGTCAACAGTAACAGCAAGAATTCAAGAAACGCACATTCTAATTGGTCATATTTTGTGTGGTTTGGTTGAAGACTCGTTATTTAAACAATAAGTATGGAACATTTATATATAGAAGCAACTGCGCACACTCCAGAGGTGTATTTCAACATTGACGACGACAAATTGTGTATGTTAGGACGCTCGTTTCCCGAAGACGCGGCATCGTTTTACATTCCTGTGGTCACATGGTTGGAAAACAACATACAGGAATTCGCCAAACGATTTGTACTGGAAATCCAATTGGAATATTTCAACACGGCTTCAGCAAAATATTTGCTAAAAATGATTCATATAATGGAAAAATACAAATCAAAACACAACATTCCCGTGATAGTTCGCTGGCTTTATTTCGAAAACGACACCGACATGAAGGATTCCGGAACTGTGTATCAACAATTTGTAACAATTCCATTTGAATTTATTGCAGTAGAAAGGAAATAATTTCAAAAAATAGCTATATTTGCACTGATGAAAACATTTTGTATTGACATATTGCTCTTGTTGCTCGTTAGCGTACGCTAAGGGGTCGCAGGACTATTAAGTATAACAAGCCCCTTAGCGTTTTGCTTTGGGGTTTTCTTTTTTTATTAAAACTATGGACGATAAAGTTTACATTTTCGACACGACACTGCGGGACGGCGAACAAGCTCCCGGAAATCAGTTAAACATGATTGAGAAACTGGAAGTTGCACGGGTTCTCGAAGAACTTGGAGTTGACATTATTGAAGCGGGTTTCCCGATTTCAAGTCCGGGCGACTTTGAATCTGTCGTGCAAATTTCAAAAACGGTGACAAACCCTACAGTGTGCGGTCTTACGCGTGCCATTCAAAAAGATATTGACGTGGCTGCCGACGCGCTCCGCTACGCGAAACATCCACGTATTCATACAGGTTTGGGTACGTCTTACAACCATATCTACTACAAACTGAAATCTACACCCGAAGAAATTATCCGTCGCGGCGTTGACGCAGTGAAATATGCAAAAAAATATGTGGAAGATGTGGAATTCTATTGCGAAGATGCTGGTCGTACCGACAACGAATATCTTGCCCGTGTGGTTGAAGCGGTGATTGCCGCAGGAGCTACCGTGGTGAATATTCCCGACACGACAGGCTATTGCCTTCCGACCGAATTTGGCGAGAAAATCAAATATTTGATGGAACACGTTCCAAACATCCACAAAGCGATTATTTCCACACACTGCCACAATGACTTGGGCATGGCTACGGCAAACACCGTGCTTGGCGTGCTGAATGGCGCCCGTCAGGTGGAAGTTGCCATAAACGGCGTGGGCGAACGTGCCGGTAATACCGCTCTCGAAGAAGTGGTAATGGCACTGAAGAGCCATCCCGCACTGAATATTCACACCGACATTGTGACACCGAACATTATGCGTGCCAGCAAAATGATTCAGCGCCTGATGAAGAGTCCTGTTCAGGCGAACAAGGCAATTGTGGGTAAAAACGCTTTTGCACACTCGTCGGGAATTCATCAGGATGGCGTGTTGAAACACCGCGAAAATTACGAAATTATAGACCCGAAAGACGTGGGTGTTGACGAATCGTCAATTATTTTAACTGCAAGAAGCGGTCACGCCGCATTGAAATATCGTCTGCAACTATTAGGCTATCCTCTTGAAGGTGAAGAACTTGACAAGACATATCAAGATTTCTTGAAAATGGCAGACGCAAAGAAGATTGTAAATGACGACGATTTGCTGATTCTTGTAGGAAAAGACAAGAAAAAACGTGAACGAATCATTTCCATTGAGCAACTTCAGGTTGTGTGCGGTAATTCAATGATTCCTACGGCAACTGTTTCGTTAAAAGTGAAAGACGAAGTGAAGACAGAAACGGCAACGGGTAACGGTCCTGTTGATGCGGCCTACACGGCAGTAAAGAAAATCTTTGCCGAAAACAACATCCGTTTGCAGGAATTCTTGATTCAAGGCTTCAACGGTGGTTGCGACGACAGCGGACGCGTGTCGGTTCAGGTGGAATGCAACAAACATTTCTACCAAGGTCTCGGTGTTGACACCGACATTGTGACAGCATCGGTGGAAGCATTTGTTGATGCAATCAGCAAGGCGTTGGAATAACACAATATTATAAAAATACGAGATTTCTTGCCTCACTCCGCTCGGCTGCGAAATGACGAACGGAGTGAGGTTTCTAATCATTGAACATTGCGCATTAAAACAGATTCCTTGCCTCGCGTTGCTTGGAATCTCTACTCAAAAAAGACCACATTTTTGCCGCCCTACATTTTGTCCAATGAGTAAAGTTACCGCTACCATTTTGAAATAATAGGTGGCGGTAACTCAAAATAAAACATAGTTACCGCCGAGTATTTTTTATTAATATGTAGCGGTAAGTTCATAAACAGATTTCTCGCTTCGCTCGAAATGACGTGCATTTGGAGCCGAAAGAAAAAAGAAAGGGAAAAATTGCGGAGCAATTTTTCCCTTTCTTTCCTTTTAACACATCTAAGCCCCGTCATGCCGAACGGAGTGAGGCATCTCACCATTGTGCATTACGCATTGAGCATTGTGCATTAAAAAAAGGCCGCCTTGCGACGACCTTTGAATTATTATGTTTTTATTTACAACAATTTGTAGAGACGTAGCGCGCTACGTCTCTACAGAATTACCGAACCGAAATGCCAAAATCGCCGTTTCGGTCACGCTGGCAACTCCGTTTGCCGCTTTCCCTCTGCGGCGATTTTTAGGGTTGGTGAATGGTAAATTCTACAAACCACGCACAAGACGGACAGATCGCCCGTAGTAGCGGCCGTAGTCGTAGCTGCCAGTGTACACGCCGCTGCTGCCGAAGCTCAGACAGTCCGCGCCGTCGTCGTCGCGAGCCGAACTCGACCAATAGTAGCCGCTGGAACCAACGTAGTCCACGTCCGTTCCGTAACGGTTGCCCGCAGCAGGAAGAAACACCGCACCATGTGACTCCATTATACTCCATTCTTCCAATGTGTAGTCATTTGTTTTCCATCCTTCGCTTCGAGGTGAAAAACCAAAAGAATAGTCCCATTCATCAGGCAACAATATAAGCCCATTTATGCCATCAACACGCCCTTTGGAAAACAAATCTTCACAATGAGGACGCCCATGTAAAATGTAATTCCACTCATCAATTGTAAGTGTCCTCCACATACCAGCCTTGTTTCCGCCATTAGAAATCTTGTTATACACGCCCCAGTCGTAGTTCGTTCCTGCAATGTCGTTCTTCCCGTCGCCATAATCAGTTCCTTCTTTACTTGTCATATACGGACTCTTGCCATTGAAGCCACTTGTTCCCCATCCAAATAAATCAATCCAACCATCATAGTTTGGAGAAATGTTTTCATTATCTTCTCCAATCATATCCCATTGGTTTTCTGCAAAACGCCAAGTATTGGTACTTGCCTGATATTGCAGGTTACCTCGCGAAAAATACACTTTTTTACCTCGAGCCACTGTAAACTCACCTTTTACTAAAGTTCCATTTGAAGACACTCCACTTGAAGTTCCATCGCCACACGTTGTGAACATTGCTGTGGCAAGGCTCAATAGAACAAGATTTCTAAATACCTTTCTCATATTATTTCTTTTTATTGATTTGTAAAAATAGGAAAAAGTTTTGGAAAATTAAGAATTAAAAGGGGAAATTTAAGAATTTGGAATGCAGAGTTTTGTTCGGGGAACATGTAGTGCTGTCACACCGTGGCAGTCCTACAGTGGAAATATTACGTAATCTACACTCTTTCTTTTTGCCACAAACACAAAAAAGCGTATATTTGTTCGTCTAAAAATCAAACAACAATGAAAAAATTACTTGCAGTTTTTGCGTTTGTGCTTATGTACACGGCATGTTCCGACGACACTACATCATATTTATATGTTTTGAAAAACAAATCATCACACAAAGCGGTCGTAAAAGTGTATTATGGCAACTACATACAAATGACATTCTCGGTGGATGCAAATTCATATTACGAGCAAGAATACAATTGGGAAAACAATGTTTGTATGGTTGACAAATACACCGACTCCACAGAAATTGTATTCGACGACAACAAAACTCTTACGTTCTACAGAGATTCATTGGAACAAAAGAACAACATCTACAACAGAGCGGAATATTCAATGGTTGGAACCGACGATAAACTTAAAGTTTATTACTACACCCTGACCGACGAGGACTACACTGCGGCAAAATAAAAAAATAAGCAACATGGATTTGACCGCTTTTGTGCAACGGCTTCGCGACGAAAACGAACTGGTTGAAGTTTCGGAACCAGTGAGTACTTACTTGGAAATCACCGAAATAACCGATAGGATTTCAAAAGCTCCGACAAACAGAAACAAAGCATTGCTGTTCACCAACAACGGAACGGAATTTCCTATATTAACCAACGCGTTAGGTAGCGAAAAACGGATTTGCATTGCCCTGAACTGCAATTCGTTAGACGAGCACAAAACGGAAATTGAGAATTTATTCCAAACCCTGATTAGCCCGAAAAAATCATTCTCGGAAAAACTCTCGTTTGTGCCGTTGATGGCAAGGCTAAACCAATGGTTTCCCAAACACGCCAAACGTAAAGGAGCGTGTCAGGAAATTGTGGAACACGAAGTTGACCTCAACAAAATCCCCATTCTTCATTGCTGGAAACACGATGCAGGACGATTCATCACCTTGCCGATGGTAATTACACAACATCCGGAAACAGGTGCGCGCAATATGGGAATGTATCGAATGCAAGTAATTGACAGCCAAACAACTGGAATGCATTGGCATCAAAACAAAACGGGAGCCAACCACTACGAAGCATACAAACGATTGGGACGGCGAATGCCCGTGAGCGTAGCACTTGGCGGCTCACCAGCCAATATTTTTTCGGCAACAGCTCCGCTGCCCGAAAACATTGACGAGGCGATTCTAACGGGATTTCTGCAAAAACAACCCGTCACACTTGTAAAGTGCATCACCAACGACCTTGAAGTTCCCGCCGATGCTGATTTTGTGTTAGAAGGTTATGTTGACCCGCAGGAAGAAAAATTCTTGGAAGGTCCATTTGGCGACCACACTGGATTTTATTCATTACCAGACTATTACCCAAAATTTCACATTACCTGCGTCACTCATAAAAAACAGGCGATTTACCCAGCAACCATTGTGGGCATTCCGCCAATGGAAGACGCATGGATGGGAAAAGCAACCGAACGGATTTTTCTTGCACCCATAAAAATGCTGTTCTGCCCCGAACTCATTGATTATGTGATGCCATTCGAGGGCGTTTCGCATAATTTAGTCGTTGCAAAAATCCAAAAGACTTACAACGGACAAGTGCAGAAAGTCATCAACGCATTTTGGGGAGCGGGACAGATGGCAAACAACAAAACACTGATTATAGTTGACAATGATTGCGACATAAACAATTCAGAATCAGTTTATAAGGCTATCGAAACAAATTTCAATCCGTGCAACGACACCATCATTCAACAAGGACCGCTTGATGTGCTCGACCATTCGGGACCATATATTGGTTTTGGCAGTAAACTCGCCATTGACGCAACGGGAAAAGAGAAACCACACAACAACCGTATTGTGTTCCTTCCCGTAGGAAACGAGCCTCACGAAGCGAAAATACTAAAAGCCAAACAATTACTGCAGTCCGAGCAATCTATATGTTGCATTGTTTTGCACGACAACACACTTGACAGTTCCAATCAAAAAGATATTCTATGGAACGTGCTGAACAATTACAATCCGCTCAAAGACTGCACGATAGAGCAAAATTGCCTTATAATTGACGGAAGTTCGAAAATTGAGCAAGAACAGCTCCGCGACTGGCCTATGCCCGTCACCAGCGACAATGCGACAATAACATTAGTTGACGAAAAATGGGGGAAACTCGGTTTAGGCGAACCATTAGAATCCCCTTCGTTGCGATATAAAAAACTGTTTCAAAACGATTCCGCTTGGCGATACCGATAAAAATTGCCCGAAACTGAACGAGAAACGGGATTTTTTTCATATTTTAGCAGAATGATGAAAAGACTTTTTTCAATACTGCTAATTTTTGCGTTTGCATTTCACATTCAGTGTTTTGCAATTTCGTCAATAAACGAAAAAATCATTTCATTCGAAACATTTTCAAACGCCGACGGATTGTCGAACAACAACATCAGATGTATTTTCCAAGATTCGAAAGGCTTTATCTGGATTGGAACAAATTCCGGATTGAACCGCTATGACGGCAAGAATTTCGTGGTGTTCAAAAACGACCCACAAAACCCTAATTCACTGTCGTCGAACAGCATCTACGGAATCACCGAGGATGCCGAAAAAAACATCTGGGTCGCAACGGAATACGGCATCAACGTAATTTCCCGCGAAAACTACGAATGCCGACGTTTTTCAATCAACGCGAACGCCGAAAAAGATGCGGAGAAAAATCTTATCCAAAATATTTTCTGCGACAGCGAAAACAACCTTTGGATTAAGAAAATCAATAATATAGAATGTTACAATCTGCAAACGAAAAAACTACGTTCGTATTCACTTATATCCGACATTTTCCAAGAAGAGTTCGACCACTATGCCTACCCGATTTTTCAAGACTCGCAGGGAATCCTGTGGATTGGAACCGACAACGGATTGGGCTACTATGAACCCGTGAACGACGATTTCATTTTCTTTAAATCGGACGCTGTCCTTCCTCATTTTTTGAGCGACAACCGTGTGCTTTCCATCTACGAGGACAATATGCACCGTTTGTGGATTGGCACGCAAAATGGACTGAACTTGTTCGACAAAAAGCACAAAAAATTCACTTCGTTCTATTATTCGAATCAATTCAAAACAATTGTCAACGGCATCACCGAAGGTTATTCCCCCGACCAGCTGTGGATTACAACCGAAAGCAACGGTGTATATTGCTTTAATGTGAAAACGCGGAAATTCATCCAATACACACACACAAGTCAAAAACAAGACATTTCGACAAACCAAACCAATTGTATCACAAAAAGTTACGGCAACATCGTTTGGATTGGAACCCAAAATGGTTTGAACAAATTGGACGTGAAACCACGGCGGTTCCAACTATTGGGAAACGAGGACGAGACCTACGGTGTGAAATACAACTACACCACCGCAATTTGCATCGAAAAGAACTTGGTGTTTTTTGGAACGAAATTCGGCGGAGTGCAAATCTACGACCTCGCAAGACACACCAAACGGATATTTTCCGCCGACAAGGGGAATTTTCCCACGAACTACATCACGGCAATCACAGCACTTTCGGAACGTGAGATTCTGATTGGCGGCGACGGCTATCTGATGATATACGACATTCCCCGGAACACATTCTATCCCATCGACAAAAAAATACCAGCCCTCCACGCATTCTGTGTGACAAACAAGCGAATCAAGTCACTTCTGCTCGATTCCCGTAAAAATTTGTGGATTGGGACAAACTTCGGCATCATTTTCTACGATGCAACATCAAAAACGACAAAACATTACGACACAGAGGTTCTTCCTTCGAACAAAATCACGTGCTTCTACGAAAATTATAAAAACAAAATTTTCATCGGTACCGAAAACGGGCTGAGCATTTTCGACTATAAATACGATTCGTTCATAAACATTCCGCTCATGCCCAAAGCGGAAAACGAACTACAAACCACCATATACGACATTACCGAGGATTTCAACGGTAGTATTTGGATTGGAACAAACATGGGATTGGTGAAATTCAATCCACAAAACAACAACTGCACGTATTTTTCAACAAACAACGGTCTTTCATCAAACGAAATTTTTTCGGTGCTCACCAACAATTCCGACATTTGGGTTGGCACTGACAATGGATTGAACGCATTCCTCCCCGATTCGGGAATTTGTAAGTCGTTTTCGGTTCACGACGGCATTCAGGATTATGAATTTTCGCCCCATGCGGCATTCAAAACGTTGAACGGATATATGTTTTTCGGCGGCACACAAGGCATAAACATTTTTCATCCCGATTCAATAAAAACCTCGGCGGTAGTTCCAAATCTCGAATTTCTAAAATTGGAATACACGACCGACGACAAGAAAATTGAAATTCCAATCAAAAACAAACAAGCAATCACGATTCCGTGGAACAACACAAATCTAATAATCTCGTTTGCCGCGCTGGAATTCACCCAACCGTTGATGAACCAATACAAATATTACCTAACGGGCCAAACCGACGAATGGGTTGACTTAAAAACACAGAACTACATAAATATTGTGAAACTGCCAATCGGCGACTACACCCTCAAAGTAATGGCTGCAAACGAAGACGGAGTATGGACTGGCGAACAAAGCATAATACTACATGTACCCCCACCATTCTGGCAAACACCATTCGCTACGGTGCTGAAATACTTTACCATAGCACTGTTAATCTTGCTGTTTTTCCTTTACAGCCGTTACCGTGTACGAAAGGAAAAACTTCGTTTGATTGACTATGAACGGCTAAGCAACCGTCTCGACATACAAAAGAAGGAAATCGAGATAAAGAATAAAAACATAATGGACAGTATCCATTACGCAAAACGAATCCAGTCGGCGATTATGCCAGCCAAGGCAAAATTCCGCCAATTGGTTCCCGACTATTTTATTTTCTACCAGCCAAAAGATGTGGTAAGCGGCGATTTTTATTGGATTAACAAGATTGACGACAAAATATTCATTGTGTGCGCCGACTGTACCGGGCACGGCGTTCCAGGCGCATTTATGTCGATTATTGGAAATAACCAGCTCCGTACCATCACGCAAAACAGGAACATACACAAAGCGTCGGAAATCCTTGATTATCTGAACAAAGCATTGATTGAGCTATTCATTGCGAATGACTTGGACGACAGCAGCGAAGTGAAGGACGGCATGGACATTTCCATCTGCGTATTCCACACAAACACAGGCGTTTTGGAATTTGCAGGAGCTTTATCAAGAATGATTCTCGTAAGGAACAACCAACTTATCATTTATCGTGGCGACAAAAATCCGGTTGGTTTGAGCAACGAACAGGACAATCTGTTCACCACGGCAATCATCCGCGTGCAGGAAGGCGACCGATTCTACTTGTTCAGCGACGGCTACGCCGACCAATTTGGCGGAGAAAAAGGAAAGAAAATCAAATTCAAACAATTCAAATACAACATATTATCGATTCAGCATTTGCCAATGATAAAACAAGGTAACGAGTTGAAAAAACAATTTAAGGAATGGCAAGGCGTGACCCTTGAACAAGATGAGAACGGAAAAACAAGGGAAGTCCCCAAATGGGAACAAATCGACGATGTGATTGTGATTGGCTTTGATTTCGATAATTATTTGAAAAATATTCGAGACTGATACACTACAATTTTGTATATTTGTAGATGTTGTATTGTATTCATTAACAATTAAATAAATACGTGTATGAAAAAATTAGTTGTATCGGCATTAGCCGTAATGGTATGGGCAGGGACAGCAATCGCCCAACAAATCACTGAAACAACAGCATCGTTCAACAAGGAGGAAAAACCAGCAGTGGCACTGACAATGGAATTCTCGAAAAAACTGATGGACGAAGCAGTAACAAACCATTTCAAAGCCGACAAGCAGAAAGCGAAAGCGGCAAATGGCATGATGCTCTACCAGAAAATGACCTATGCAGGATTATGCGTGAAAGACTGCGATGTATATACAAAAATAGATGGTTCCAATAAAAATTCCACATTGTATATTTTTGTTCAACGAGAAAACGGAAACTTTGTGGTTCCTGGCGACAATGAAATTTCGTGCATTAAAGATTTTTTGAAGAAAATTTCAGCCGAAGTTGTTGCATTGGACCTTCAATATCAGATAGAAGAGCAAACAAAAGCGTATGAAAAGGCTGTAAAGGAATACAATAAATTAGTCAGCAAAAAAGAAGATTTGCAGAAAGAACTTCGTAACACCGAAAAGGAAATTTCCGAAGCCGACAGCAACAAGAAAGAGCAGAAAGCAATTCTTGACCAGCTGAAGTCGAAAGTGAAAAAATAATTGAATTTCTGCGAAATAAATTCTATATTTGTAAACTATAACTTTAAAAACAAAACAGTATGTCACAAATCACAGATTTAATTTTAAAACAAGTACAATCCGCTGCATCGGGCAGCAATCTGAGTTCCGATGTGTTGGGAGGATTGTCTGATTCAATTTTCGGGAGCGTAAAAGAAAAAGCGCAATCGGCAAGCGGTATTGAACAACTCACATCGTTGTTTACTGGTAAAACATCCGCTGAATCGAGTCCAGTAACATCGTTGGCAACGCAATTGTTCACCAAAAACATTGTGGGAAAACTCGGTTTGGACGCCGGAACCGCTCAATTAGCGACTTCGCTCCTGCCAACCATCATTGCCAAACTCACATCGAAAGACAGCGGAATTGACCTCACTTCGGTTCTTTCGGCAGTTGGCGCATCGGCAGCAGGCGGTTCCAATGGACTTTTGGGCGCAGCCACAAGTATCTTGGGGAAATTTTTCAAGAAATAAATCATAATCCATTTATGAAAATCAAGCACTTACAAGAATTTGTAGGTGCTTTTTTTATATTCAAAAATTAATAAGTATAAACAATCACTCTTTATCCATAAAAAAACATATCTTTGCAAAAATTTTTTAACGTGGGGATATTGTACACGTATAGTTGCGGTAAACCACGTTGTTATACAATTTTGAGGTACATGAAACATATTTCAAAACGACAAAACAAAGCGATTCATCAACGAATGATTACATCGTACACATCCACATTGATTAGCGTCGCATTGGTATTATTTGTCTTAAGTCTGATTGGATTATTGCTCACAAGCGAACAAACATTGTCAAACCATATAAAAGAAAAAGTTGGCTTCACGTTGTTCCTAAAATCCGATGTCCGCGAAGCCGACATGTTTGAACTTCGAAAGAAAATCGACGCAATGGATATGGTGAAATCCACGGAATATATTTCGGCGGAGGAAGCCAGCAACCGCTTGGCGGAAACATTGGGACAAAATTATATAGATTTGGCGGAAGGGAATCCCATTCCTCCATCGTTGGAAGTACATTTTTACGCTGACTACGCCACTCCCGAAAATTTTGTGCTGATAGAACAACAGTTTAAAAACAACGAATTGGTGGATTCAATTCATTACGATCGTTCGCACATTAAAACATTGAATACCAACATAAAACGTATCAGTTTGTTTCTGTTGGCGCTGAGCGCATTACTGTTTATTGTTTCGGTGGTGCTTATCCACAACACAATACGCTTGTCGATTTATTCAAAAAGATTTTTAATAAAAACTATGCAACTTGTGGGTGCGACAAATCATTACATTCGTTCACCGTTCTTGCTGCGAGGCGCATTCCAAGGCTTTTTGAGCGGATTAATCGCAGTGGCACTCACCACGGGAGTTTTGTATTTATTGCAAACCGAAGCATACGAAATTATAAAATATCTTGACTTTGAGCTATTAGGTATCGTATTTTTGGCGGTGATTTTAATCGGGATGTTCCTCACGTTTGTGGCTACATTCTTTGCTCTGAACAAATTTTTAAAGAAAACGAAAGACGAATTATACTTTATATAACATGAAAATACTTTCAAATTTACAGATTGAGGAAGACAATCAATACACATTCAGTCGGACGAATTACATACTCATCGCTATTGGCGTGGTGATTATTTTGATTGGATTTATTTTGCTTTCGGGTGGTGCTGCTGCCCCCGAGGAATTTTATCCGAACGGCGATACAACACAAGTTCCCGATATTTTCAATTTCAGACGGTTGACACTTGCTCCAATAGTAATTCTATTTGGATTCTTCTTTGAGATATTCGCGATTCTGTGGTCAAAAAAATCTAAAAACGAATAACACATGGATTGTTTGCAAGCATTTATCCTTGGCTTGATTCAAGGTTTAACAGAATATCTGCCTGTCAGCAGTAGCGGACATTTGGCAATTGGTTCGGCGTTATTCGGTTTGGAAGACGGTGAAGCGAATCTCACATTTACAATAGCTGTCCACGTTGCCACGGTGTTAAGCACTCTTGTGATTCTTTGGAAAGAAATCGTGTGGCTGTTTAAGGGATTTTTCCAATTCAAGATGAACGACGAAATGCGATACATTTTCAACATTCTCATTTCAATGATTCCTGTTGGCATTGTGGGATTGTTTTTCAAAGATTATGTTGAAGACGTGTTCGGTTCGGGATTGCTGATAATTGGCATAATGTTGTTGCTGACAGCGGCATTACTGACGTTTTCATATTATGCGAAACCTCGTCAAAAAGAGACTATATCCCTGAAAGACGCGTTCATTATTGGATTGGCACAAGCCTGCGCAGTTATGCCGGGACTTTCGCGTTCTGGTTCAACAATAGCAACAGGTTTGTTGCTGGGCAATAAAAAAGAAAATCTTGCGCAATTCTCGTTTTTGATAGTGATTCCGCCAATTTTGGGCGAAGCCCTGCTCGACTGCCTGAAAATATCAAAAGAAGGGTTCGAAGCGGTTTCTGCCGGAATCTCGCCGACTGCATTGATTGTTGGTTTTATTACAGCCTTCATATCAGGGTGTTTTGCCTGCAAATTAATGATAAAACTTGTTACGAAAGGTAAACTGATATATTTCGCAATCTATTGCGCAGTAGTTGCTGTTTCAGTCATAACTTATACTTGTTTATAATGGATTTCATAGAGGGAGAAGTGCTATATATTAACAAACCGTTGCATTGGACTTCGTTTGATGTGGTAAACAAAACGAGGAACATTCTGCGTCACTCCCTCGGTGTAAAAAGAATCAAGGTGGGACACGCTGGAACGCTCGACCCGCTGGCTACAGGCGTGATGATTCTTTGCACGGGCAAAGCGACCAAAACCATTGATTCGTATCTCCACAAAGACAAAGAATACATTGCAACTATAAAATTAGGCGCGACAACTCCGTCGTTCGATGCCGAAACCGAAGAAAATGCGACATTTTCAACCACCCACATCACACGTGAATTGGTTGAGAATACGCTCAAAAATTTCATTGGCGACATCGACCAAGTTCCACCACTCTACTCCGCCATCCGCATTGACGGCACACGCGCGTACGAACTGGCACGGAAAGACAAGGACGTTGCCATAAAACCCCGCAAAGTCAGAATAGATGCCATTGAGTTGCTCGATTTCGAATTGCCATACATAAAAATTAAAATCGCATGCAGCAAAGGCACGTACATCCGTTCGTTGGCAAACGATATTGGCGCGGCGCTGCAAAGCGGCGGATATGTGTCATCGCTCCAACGGACAAAAGTTGGCGATGTTACAATTGACGATTGTATTTCAATAGAATCATTTCAAGATAAAATAGAACAGGAAAAAGTAGTATTATGAAGTTATCAGAATTTAAATTGAAAATCCCTGCTGAATCAATAGCATTGTATCCGGCAGAAAATCGCGACGAGGCTCGTTTGTTGGTTTTAGACGCAAAAACCGGAAACATCGAGCACAAAATGTTTAAAGAGATAATTGAATATTTTGATGACAAGGATGTGCTTGTCTTGAACAACACAAGAGTATTTCCTGCTCGATTGTACGGCAACAAGGAACGCACAGGCGCACGGATTGAAGTGTTCCTGCTCCGGGAATTGAACCGTGAGCAATATCTTTGGGATGTGCTTGTTGACCCTGCACGTAAAATCCGTATCGGCAACAAGCTGTATTTTGGCGAAAACGACGAACTCGTCGCCGAAGTAATTGACAACACAACTTCGCGCGGAAGAACAATCCGTTTTCTTTGCGAAGAAGACTACGACACTTTCAAGAAAATTCTTTTCTCGTTGGGCGAAACCCCACTTCCCGACCACATTTTGGCTGGCCGCAAGGTGGAAGAAGCCGATCAGGAACGTTTTCAGAACATTTTCGGAACAGAAGAAGGCTCGGTTGCTTTACCAGCTGCCGGCACACACTTCAGCCGTGAACTGATGAAACGTCTTGAAATTAAAGGTGTTGACCTTGCGTATCTTACACTCCACATGGGATTGGGCAATTTCAGCTCGGTGGAGGTTGAAGACCTTACAAAACACAAAATGGACTCGGAACGAATGATAATCACGCCCGAAGTTGCCGATGTGGTGAACAATGCCCGCGAAGGACGACACAATGTATTCGCTTGTGGAACAACAGTTTTACGTGCTATGGAAACATCCGTTTCAATGAACGGTTTCCTGAAACCATACGACGGCTGGACAAACAAATTCATTTTCCCGCCATATGAATTTTCAATCGCAAACCGCCTGATATCGAATTTCCATCTTTCGCAATCAACCATGTATATGATGGTATGCGCATTCGGCGGATTTGATATTGTGAAACGGACATACGAAACAGCAATAAAAGAAGGGTATCGCTTCGGTTCATACGGCGACGCATTATTGATTTTGAAATAGCATGATTTCAATTATTATCTGTACATACAACCGCGACGCATACATATACAAAACCTTGGAATGTATTGCAAAAAACGGTTTTGCGACAGATGAATACGAAGTACTGCTAATCGACAACAACTGCACCGACAACACGGTGGCGGAATGCCAACGTTTTCAGGCAAATTACCCGAATGTGCCGTATTCGTACTATAAAGAAACGAATCAAGGACTGTCGTTTGCCCGAAACCGAGGCATACAAGAATCACACGGTGACTACTGCGTGTTTTTGGACGATGATGCGTACGTGCAACCCGATTATCTAAAAAATCTTAAACGAAATCTTATCCAATTCCCTGAAACTGTGGCATTTGGTGGAAAAATCACGCCACTGTACGAAACTGGTTTCGAGCCAGAATGGATTTCACCACGGTTAGTACCAATTATGTCGGCACTTGACAAAGGAACTGTGATTGAAGAATTTACAGGAAAATCCTATCCCATTGGCGCAAATATGGGATTTAAAAAGGAGTGTTTCAACACAATTGGCTTGTTCAACACTGCATTGGGACGCACCAAAAAGAATATGCTCGGCGGCGAGGAAAAAGATATTTTCGACAGGCTCAACCATCTGAATATGAAAATATTATATTTTCCAAACGTGGCTGTGCAACACGTGATTCCAAAATCGCGCACCACGCTCGATTTTCTTCGTCGTGTGGCGTACGGCATTGGGGTGAGCGAACAAATCCGTTGTTCGAAATGTTTCGCGAAACACGCTGCGGCTATTTTAAAAGAATGTTGGAAATGGCTCGGTTCCTTTGCGTTAGCGCTGTTTTATTTTTGCAAAGGCACGCCAGCAAAGTCGAAAGCATTACTGATTTTCCGCTGGAATGTAACAAAAGGTTTATTGACACGAAAGAAATACTCCGATGATTGACCCGAAAATAGAACCAAGTTGGAAAAAGGTTTTGATTGACGAGTTCAACAAGCCATATTTTGTTGCGTTGAAAGAATTTCTTGTGGAAGAAAAAAAGAAATACGTGGTGTATCCAGCTGGTGCAAACATTTTCAACGCGTTTGCCTGTACTCCGTTCAACAAGGTGAAAGTTGTGATTATTGGTCAAGACCCTTATCACGGGCCTGGACAGGCGCACGGACTTTCGTTTTCCGTTCCCGAAGGAATTCAAAAACCGCCATCGTTGGTCAATATTTTCAAAGAATTGCAGAGCGACATTGGCAAACCAATTCCCGAGAGTGGAAATTTGGAATCGTGGGCACGGCAAGGCGTTTTACTGCTAAACGCCACATTGACCGTCCGGGCAAACCAAGCTGGTTCGCACCAAAAACACGGTTGGGAGCAGTTCACCGACAGCGTGATACGCACACTTTCCGACCAAAAATCAGGGTTAGTGTTCTTGCTTTGGGGACGCTTCGCCCAAGACAAAGCCGCCCTTATCGACGCAAGCAAGCATCATATTCTGAAAGCGGCACATCCATCGCCACTTTCCGCCTACAACGGATTTTTCGGATGCAAACATTTCTCTAAAACCAACGAAATTCTACTCTCGCAAGGCGAAACAGCCATAGAGTGGTAAAACGGGAATACTTCATTCGCAAGACACTTTTAATCAAATAATTACTAAAATGAAAAAAGCAGAACCTTTCGATTCTGCTTTTTCATTATTACAACGCTTTCTTATTCAGCATCTTGAACCAAACGAACTGATTCTCCGTAGTACACAGGATAATTGTAATCCGATCTTAAAATCCAATCAGCAAACCATATTGTGTATCCATAATGTTCTCCATAATACGTCGAAGCCCAATAATAACCATTAGAATTTACACCTGATGCTGCTGAACCCATATTTACTCCTGCCGCAGGAAGAAATACAGCACCTCGTCTTTCCATCACAGTCCACTGCTCAGCTGTGTACGTATTCTGTGTAGAAGCGCCATTACCGCCTGTGAAGGTCAATCCATCAGGTAAGTTCCATTCGTCTGGCAATAATACGATACCCTTAACGCCATTGACTTCGGCGTGTCCAACTTTATTTGATGCATTGGGTCTTGATTCTAATAAATAAACCCATTCAGCTTTGGTAAGCGTTCTCCACAAACCTGATTCATTTCCTCCATTGGAAATGGAATTATACACACCCCAGTCGTAATTTGTACCAGAAATATTGTTTGTTTCATAATCAGTATATGTTTGACTTGTCATCCATGGAAATTTATCATCATATCCCGATGTCCCCCAACAGAACAAATCAATCCAACCTGTATTTGACGATGATATATTTGCATTATCTGCACCAACTATATCATACTGATTTTCAGCAAATCGCCACGTGTTTGTGCTTGCTTGATATTGAAGATTGCCTTGTGAGAAATATACTTGTTTACTTGCCGACACCGAGAATGTTGCAGACAAAGCCCCCTCATTGTTAGAACTATTTCCAACCACAGTTACCGTACATTCTCCTGTCACACCCGAGCCGTCGTTTGCTGTGGCGACAACAACAAATGTAGCGCCATCCTGAGCAGATTCATTTAATGTAATATATCCATCGTTCGTAATGGTTGCTGGTGCATTTTCTGTTTTTATGCTCCACGTATACGTTTTATCATTAGCATCCGATGGCAACACAGAAACCTCATTTTGATTAAAATAATACCACCCGCCCTTTTCTATGTTAATTGACTCAGGTACCGTAATTGAGGTAACGAGAATTGGATCTGGGTTTATAACAATTATTTTGCTAGTACTTTTCTTAGTATCATCATTTGCTGTTACAACGACATATATATTATGAGTACGTTGAATTCGTGATGTATTAATGAGTTCTGCATTTGGTGTGAACACCCCATTTTCGTCAATTGAGCCATAAAATTCGGTTGCGAGAATACTCCATGTAATGTTAGTATATGTTGCATCTGCAGGCTCAATTACAAGCAATTCTCCGAGGTCAATTTGTTCTGACGCAAAAATTTCGTATGTGGCATCTTGCTTAAACGACAACGAAGTAATTGGAATAACCTTAATAATAGTCACCGTGCATTCACCTTTTACACCAGAACCATCATTTGCTGTAGCAACAATCGTAAACGTACCACCTGCGGCTCCAGTTACCGTTACAACACCGTCTTCTGTAATGGTAGCCCCTTCGCCTTCAATTGACCACGTAAACGACCTATTGGTAGCTTCGGATATTATTGGTTCTTGCATTGTATAAGTTGCCTCTTCTTCTAATTTCATCGTAGGACCTTCCTGTAATTCTATGCTTGTAACAAGTAGAATGGCATTCGATAAAACTGTTTTCAAAGAGTCACATTTTTGGAATACTATCGTGAACAAACTGTCAACATACGATTTTTTCACATATTCCACATCGTTTACAAACAAAGAAACATTGTTTCCTTCTTTTACAAAAGCGACATCATTGTTCAAATCACTTAATTTCGTTGGTATTGCTTCCGTTTTTGCATAATCCGTTAAATCAACTTCGTCTGGAATTTGCGAAACTAATGCGTAGCCGCTCAAATCGGTTTTCTTTGCGTACGCTGATTCAATATCGGCTGATTTTGCATAGTCCGTTAAATCAACTTCGTCTGGAATTTGCGAAACCAATGCGTAGCCGTCCAAATCCGTTTTCTTTGCGTATGCAGATTCAATGTCGGCTGATTTTGCATAGTCCGTCAAATCAACTTCATCTGGAATTTGAGATTCCAAAGTTGCAAGAGCGGCGTTCACATCAGCGGTTTTCGCATACACGCTCAAATCAACAGATTCTGGTTGTCCTGCGCCCAAAACGTAATTTTCAAATGTTTCTTTTGTCAAGTAATTTTCGGAAACTTCGGTTTTTGTTGCAAAACCCGTTACATCTGGAACTGTTGGAAGTTCAGATTTTAATGCATAGTCTGTTAAATCAACGGCTGCTGGAATTTCAGATTTCAGAGCATAATCACTTAAATCCACAGCTTCAGGAATATCAGATTTCTTTGCATAATCCGTTAAATCAACTGCTGCTGGAATTTCAGATTTTAGAGCATAACCGCTTAAATCAACGGCTTCAGTGATATCACTTTTCTTTGCATAATCCGTTAAGTCAACCTCAGCAGGAATTTCAGATTTCAAAGCATAGCCACTCAAATCAGGCATTGCAGGGATTTCTGATTTTTTTGCATATTCTTCCAAACTTACTTCGCTTGGAATTTCTGATTTAAGGGCATAATCGCTTAAATCAACAGCTTCGGGAATGTCCGATTTCTTTGCATATTCACTCAAATCAATGTCAACCTCGCCAGCCTTTGCGGCATACAACGAATACGGAACGCTCAACAGCGGCGAGACGTCGGTAAGCGCATCGGAGCCATCGGGCAATTGGATTCTTGTTTCCAAATAGTAACGACCAGCAGCCCAGTCGATTGCAGCAAACGAACCGCTCACGGGCGTTCCCGCTCCGATTTCCATTGTTGCCACACCGCCAGAACTCGTTGTTACTGAATGGGTTTCAACATACACAGCCGTCTGCGACGCATTCAGCACACGTACCTCAACATCAACCTGTTGGTTGGTTACAACCTCGTTCTCCGCATTGCGAATCAATGCTTGGAAGTTCATTGTCTGCGGTACTTGGGCTATTGCCAGGCACGCACACAGGATTGTCGCTAAAAATAATGTTAATTTTTTCATATCTATTTCGTTTTGATTGTTGATACTTATTGAATTACTATTGTTTGTTGTTTTTTACCTGCCTTCACCACATACGTTCCCGACAATGAAATTGTCGCCGATACGTTTTCGGCTGATTTACAGGAATATACGCATCGTCCCATCACATCGTAGATGGATATTGGAGCGCCCTGCAAATTGCGGACTGCCACTGTTTTGCCAATCACGGAAATGGTGGTTTCGCCCTCAACCGCGTCAACAGCCGTCGGGTCGCGCGGAGCTACCGAAACAGTGTATGACAGCGACGACTGTTCGCCCTTGCTGTTCGTGGCAACCACTGTGATTACAGCCGTTCCCTCGTTTTGGAGCACAAGCCGAAGCGTGTTGCCGTCAACGGTGGCGCGTACCACATTCTCGTCTGACGACGAAGCCGCATAGGTGAGCGTTTCGTCTGCTTTCGCTATAAAATATTCGTCAAGGTTCAAGTCACCCACGTTGCCGTTCAGCTCGACTTCCACATCGAGTATCGGGTTTGTGGTGATTGACGTGAATTTAACCACATAGTTCCGTTGGATGCCGAACAAACTGCCGTTGCCGTTCGAAACGTATGGTTGTCCGATGGAAATTCCCGCCGTAGCGCCTTGCGCATTGCGGGCAGTCCCTCCCGTGGCAACAAGCGAACTTTGGCAGAAACCAGCCAAAGCGCCCATCAGGAGAACCGTTGCAAGTACACACAATCTTTCTTTCATACAAACAAGTTTAGTCACACATAAATTATTTGAAATCAGCGAAATATGAACGCATAATCCAAAGCATTTTACATACAAAAAAAAAAAAA
>DFGI01000036.1:0-3493 GCA_002371705.1 Bacteroidales bacterium UBA3754 | reverse complement strand
AAAAAAAAAAAAAAAAAATGACACAAAAAGCAAACGATTTTTAGGATTTTTTTCAAGAAATAGACGAAATAGGCATGTTGATGACACGAAAGAATAAGTTTTTACCAAATCCAACTTTTTTTGGGTAGATTTGGTAAGAACTTTTCGGATTAAAACATATTGCAATAGTCACAAAAACTCATATGGCTACTATAATTACGGTAAAAAGTCTTTACCAAATCTCACTTTTTTAGGTAGATTTGGTAAAAACTCTAATTTTATTATTTATATTTGCCTTGAAATCAATTAATTATTGGCTATGCTCATAGGAAGAAAAAAAGAACGGGAACAATTACTATCGCTTTTGGAAAGTGACAAGTCTGAATTCGTAGCCGTGTATGGACGCAGACGTGTGGGGAAAACATACTTGATTCGAGAAGTTTTCGAATATAAATTTGCGTTTCACCATACGGGGAAACAAAGTGATTCTAAAAACGAACAACTTGAAACATTTGCAGATTCACTTACCTCGGCAGGATTGCAGGATTTTGAAAAACCGAAAAATTGGTCAGAGGCATTTGCATTGCTTGCAAGGCATCTGTATTCGCTTGGCGACGGGAAAAAAGTCGTTTTTCTTGATGAATTGCCGTGGCTTGACACGCCGTGTTCCAAATTTGTAAGCGCACTGGAACATTTTTGGAATTCGTGGGCAACTATGCGAAAGGATATTGTCCTGATTGTCTGTGGAAGTGCCACATCGTGGATAATAAGCAACATTGTGAGGAATTACGGAGGTCTTCACAATCGTCTTACGCGGCAAATCTACGTTCGCCCATTTACGCTTTCCGAGTGCGAACTATACGCGAAAGCACGGACACTTGGTTTCAATCGTCGAAATATTATGGAAACGTATATGATTTTAGGCGGTATTCCTTTTTACTGGGATTTTTTAAGAAAAGATATGTCGTGGGCTCAAAATATTGACAATTTATTTTTCCGTCCAAATGCTGAACTGCATCACGAATTTGACGCACTATACTCGTCGTTGTTTCGAAAACCTGATGACTATATCCGAATCATAACGGCATTGGGGACAAAAAAAATAGGAATGACGCGCAATGAAATTATAGAAGCAATAGGCGAAAATCAGGGTGGAAAACTGACAAAAATCTTAATGGAACTGGCTGAATGCGACTTCATTCGCCCCTATAATTCAATTGGAAAAGCGAAGAAAGATACTGTATATCAGCTAATTGACAATTTCACATTGTTTTATTTCAAGTTTTTGGAGCACAAGCATAATTTCATGAAAAACTATTGGCTTTCCATTTTGAAAAAGCCAATCTACAACGCATGGAGCGGTTTAGCATTTGAAAGGGTCTGTCTCCAACACGTTGAACAAATCAAAAACGCATTGGGTATTTCTGGCGTTATGTGCAACGTGTATTCATGGACTTACCGACCAAAAAACAAAAACGAGAAAGGCGTTCAGATTGATTTGCTTATTGACCGCGACGACAATGTAATCAATCTTTGTGAGATGAAATTTTCCGAATCAGAATTTTCCATTTCGGCATCCTACGACGCTGAATTACGCCGTAAAGCGACCGTGTTTGAAAGCAAAACCGCCACACGAAAAGCGATGCGCACAATTATGATTACTTCATACGGTCTTGCGAAAAACGAATGGGCAAACAACATTATGAATCAAGTTGTTATGGATGATTTATTTGCTGAATAATCGTTTGTTAATTCTTTAACACAAAAAAAGCAGAACCTTTCGATTCTGCTTTTTTCATTATTACAACGCTTTCTTATTCAGCATCCTGAACTACACGGACACCTTGACCATTAGAACGTTGCCACATATAATCAGTTCGTATAGACTCACCCGAAAATTGAACTGATTTATCCTCAATAGCCGACCAATAGTAACCAACCTCACCTGCATCATTAACCGTAGTTCCTAAACGATACCCTACAGCTGGCAAAAATACAGCGCCATTTTCTTCCATTTTTGCCCAATCCGCAGTAGAATAAACGTTCAACTCGTACAACGATGTTCCATTAAAACCTTTTGTAAACGAAACACCCTCTGGCAGCGTCCAATCATCTGGTAAAACCACTACACCACTTACACCGTTTACTTGAGCTGCACCATATAAATTTTCTGCATTCGTACGTGATGAGAACAAATAGGTCCATTCGTCTCCAGTTAACGTGCGCCATAATCCAGCTTGTCCACCACCATTGGATATTTTATTATAATATCCCCAATCATAGTTAGTTTCGCTTATTTGTCCAACACTGTAACTATTCGGATACGAATCATATTGTCCTGAATTGTATGGATGACAATCGCCATAGCCCGATGTCCCATATCCAAATAAGTCAATCCATCCTGTATTTGACGATGAAATGTTTTCATTATCAGCACCAACAATATCATATTGATTTTCAGCAAATCGCCACGTTTTTGTACTTGCTTGATACTGCAAATTTCCTTTAGAGAAATAGACTTGTTTGTCGGCAGCCACAGAGAATTTTGCATCAATTTTACCTGTTTCTCCACCATTGCCTCCGTTACCACCACCATTTGGAATAGCGGCAATCTGCGCTTTCAACACGTTGAACAAACTATCCACATACGATTTTTTCACATATTCCACATCGTTCACAAACACCGAAATATTTGCGCCTGATTTCGTGTATTCGTTTAATGCAGTTTTCTTTGCGTACGCTGATTCAATATCGGCTGATTTTGCATAGTCGGTTAAATCAACTTCGTCTGGAATTTGCGACACCAATGCGTAGTTGTTCAAATCAGTTTTCTTTGCGTACGCTGATTCGATATCTGCTGATTTTGCATAGTCGGTCAAATCCACTTCGTCTGGAATTTGCGAAACCAATGCGTAGTTGTTCAAATCAGTTTTCTTCGCGTATGCCGATTCAATGTCAGCTGATTTTACATAGTCCGTTAAATCAACTTCTTCGGGAATTTGCGAAACCAATGCGTAGCCGTTCAAATCAGTTTTCTTTGCGTACGCTGATTCGATATCTGCTGATTTTGCATAGTCCGTTAAATCAACTTCAGCAGGAATTTGCGAAACCAATGCGTAGCCGTTCAAATCAGTTTTCTTTGCGTATGCTGATTCAATGTCGGCTGATTTTGCATAATCGGTCAAATCCACTTCATCAGGAATTTGCGCTTCCAAAGTTGCAAGAGCGGCATTTACATCAGCGGTTTTCGCATATACGCTCAAATCAACAGATTCTGGCTGTCCTGCGCCCAAAACGTAATTTTCAAATGTTTCCTTTGTTAAATAGTTTTCAGAAACTTCTGTTTTTGTTGCAAAACCCGTTACATCTGGAACTGTTGGAAGTTCAGATTTTAATGCATAGTCTGTTAAATCAACTTCTTCGGGAATTTGTGAAACCAATGCGTAGCCGCTCAAATCAGTTTTCTTTGCGTATGCTGATTCAATGTCGGCTGATTTTGCATAATCCGTCAAAT
>DFGI01000003.1 GCA_002371705.1 Bacteroidales bacterium UBA3754 | reverse complement strand
GTCCTCCTATTTGCTCGTTGCGTTCTTTGGCGGTTGCACCGTCCTGGTAGTTTAACCCTTTTAAAATGGCGTTTTTGCCAAACTTTTTCTTTATGGACAATATTGTTTCCTGAACAACATGTTCTTTTTCGAGTTCAGCGTTCAACGATTCTTCTTTTTTTGCTTCCGCTTCGTAGTCGGTGAATAAATCTAATTGTTGTGATTTGTTTATATTTTGTGATTGCTGATTCGTTGTAATTATTGTTGATATGGTAATTCTGCGAATTAACAAATTTCGGTTTGTTATGCTGTCAAACACCGATGTCGCTGCTTCAATCAACAATTTTGCCGACGATGTCGGTCGGGAAAGTGCGAACGTTCCTTGTGAATGCTTCGGCACTGTCCGTCCATAAAAATCAGTACTTATTTCACCCTTGTATGTCGCTCTAACAGACTGATTTGTAAGAGATTCCGCGTCATAGTTGATAGTTAGTATAATTTGTGTTGCGAATAGTTGTTTTTCAACTAATTCCAACGCGACAGCATCAGCCATTTCCTGCACAACAACCCGTGTTTTCGCAAAATTATACGGCGTATGCAGCACCTGACCCGAACTGAGAGAATTGGTTTCTGGTTTGTAATTCTTGATTTCTTGTATAGTACATGGTTCCCAGCCCCACGCATGGTCGATAAGCAATTCTGCATTCACTCCAAATAAATGATACAATAGTTCCTCGGACTCAACCGAACAGCGTGCGATATCGCCCATTGTACGGATTCCGTACGGTTCGAGGCGCTTTGCAATGCCACGCCCGCAACGCCAAAAATCAGTAAGAGGCTGATGATTCCACAACTGTTCACGGTACAGACGTTCGTTGAGTTCGGCAATACGAACTCCATTGGCATCAGGTGGAATATGTTTTGCGACAATATCCATCGCAACTTTGCACAAGTACAAATTTGTGCCAACGCCCGATGTTGCGGTAATTCCCGTTGTATTATACACATCGAGAATCATTTTCATGGCAAGTTCACGCGCAGTAAGATTATATGAGGCAAGATAGTTTGTGGCGTCAATAAAAACCTCGTCTATGGAATACACGTGAATATCCTCGGGCGCGATGTATTTCATATACGTTTTATAGATACGCGTGCTATAATCTATATAGTACGACATTCGTGGTGTAGCCACTATATACGACAACTCAAATTCTGGGTGTTCCTTGAGTTTCAAAGCATCCGACGACGAGCCAGTAAATGTCCGATTGGGAGCTTTAAGCCGTCGTTGGTTATTCACTTCAGCAACTTTCTGAACGACCTCGAAAAGGCGTGCCCGCCCTGGGATTCCGTACGCTTTCAATGAAGGTGAAACGGCAAGGCAAATTGTTTTTTCCGTCCTGCTTTTATCGGCAACGACAAGATTTGTAGTAAGTGGATCGGCACCCCGTTCCACGCATTCCACCGAGGCAAAATACGATTTCAAGTCGATTGCAATATATGTCCGCTCACCTATCACGATAATTTATGAAATTGTGTTTACAATCTTTTCTATATTCAATGACCGCGCCGATGCATCAATAATTTCCTTATAGATTCCGCCTTTTTTATAAATCTCGTCGGGATTACCTGATTGTTCCACGTGGCCTTCTTTCAGCGCATAAATCATATCAGCATCAATTATCTGCGAAATGCTGTGCGAAATAATGATTACCGTTCGGTCTTGTTTTATGGCATCAATGCTGTTTTTAATCTGTTCCGTGGCAATTGCGTCAAGGCTTGCGGTTGGTTCGTCAAGAAATATAATCGGAGGATTTTTCAAGAACATACGTGCTATTGCTATTCGTTGTTGCTGACCACCCGACAGTTGATTAGCCTTACTCTGGAATGTATGTGGAAGTGCCATAATCTGTTCATAGATATAGGCTTTTTTCGCGGCCTCAACAACTTCATCATGAGAGGCTTGGGGATTTCCATACAGAATATTCTCCTCGATGGTTCCATCAAATATATGATTTTTTTGAAGCACGATTCCGATATTTTCCCGAAGGAACTGAGTATCATACTCTTGCAGCGGAACACCATCAAGGAGAATGGTGCCGCATTCTGGTTCATAAAATTTGTCAAGAAGATTGACAATAGTGCTTTTCCCCGCACCAGAAAGACCGACAAAAGCAGTGATTTTTCCACTTTCGATTTTCATATTCACATCACGCAAGGCTTTTGTGCCATTCGGATACGTAAAATCAACATGCGACAATTCAAAATTCCCTAAAATCTTCTCAGAACGATAGGTTCCGCTGGATTCAACTTCGTCGTCGGAATTAAGAATGCTGAAAAATCCTTCGGCGTAAATCAGTGCGTCGTTCATATCATCGAAAATGCGCTGCAACTGCGTGATTGGCGCGACGACATTGCCAAACAGCAACACGTGGTACATAATCTTTCCTATCGTCATTCCTGGATAGTCAATCAAAACAAGATATGCTGTGAGAATTATCACCAACACCGTCCCCACTTGTTTTACAAACGTTTTCACTGCGTTATAGTAAAAACTTATTTTTCTCGTCTGCATTTGGTTGGAAGTCACCTGATTCTGAATATCCAACTGCTTGTCGCCCTCTATTCGTTCCCGATTAAAAGATTTTATGACATTGATTGATTCAATTATGCTCATAATGCCGTGGCTTTTCGCCTCTCGATAGGTACGCATATCACGTCGCCACCCTTTGAGTTTCCGTGCCTGACGATACGTGATGATGAAATAAACAGGGACGATGCACAACGCAACCAATCCAACATATACATTTGCAAGAAACATCAGTATCAGAGCAAGAATTGCGCTGGTAAACAACGGGAGTAAATCAATGAAAAAATTCTGTACCGTGCGTGACAGACTGCCAACGCCTTGGTCAATACGTGTCTGCAACTTGCCCGTTTCGTTGTCGTCTCTCGAAAAAAACGCCATTCTGAACGTCAGCATTTTTTCAATGGCAGCCTGAGCCAAATCGCGCGAGATGAGTATGCGCATACGTTCGCCAAAATACTGCTGTGCAAACGTAATCAACGCGGCAAGAATTTCCTTGCCCAACAAAACGATGGATATTATAGTAAGAATCCGCGCCGCCATTCCCCACGCAAAATCCTCCACGCCTATCAACGCATTAATGGCATCGATGGTTTTGTCAAGTACAATTGCATTAACTTGAGCCATGAAAGAGCCAACCAAGGTTAGCAATAATGTTAAGAAAACCAACCACTTATATGGTTTAACGTATATTTGTAGATTTTTGAATAATCCCCAAAGGTTCATGTTACTTATTTTTTTCAAAGGTAATAATACAACGAAATTCTTTGTTCACTCCTACCCTTTTGGGGCAATTATTTTACGCTTTTCGTTTGCCTACACAAACAAGTGGCGAATCGGAAATATGGAACACATTGTTGAACAAAAACAACACAAGCACCGAAATTGCCGTTCCGATGCAGGCTCCAGCATAAACATCAACAAAGAAATGTTGCAACAAATATATGCGTGAAAATGCAGCAAACAAAGCGACAAAGAAAAATATCACACACAAAATGTTCTTTCTTGCCGACGCTGAAAATAACGCCATCAACGAGAACGCCAACGTAGAATGTCCCGACGGAAAAGAATATTGCTTTTCATAAATTGAAATGTCAGCCAAAAGATGTTTGAACGAATCCAATGGTAAAAATTTTGTCGGACGAGGCATATTGCCAATAACTATATCCTTGAGCAACAACGTAATAGCGCAACACAGCAAACCAGCAACGACAAACATCAATAATTTCTTTTTCGACACAAAAATCAAGACCATCGCAATGATTACCACACACCACCCCTCAAAAACTTGTGAATACGTAATAAAAAATGGATCTAACAATTCACTTGCAATATGCTCATTCACAAGTAAATTGAGAAACGGTTTCGAGAATAGTGTCAATGGTATCAGTCCCACCAAAAGAAACACATACACGCAATACGAGAAATAATTTTTCGTAAGAAAATCCTTCACCGATTGCATTGGATACCTCATCAGTACGTTTTTATAATATTATAGACCGTATCGCGTTCTGTTGGAATTTTGTTACTATCCTTTATCAGTGTAATCATTTCGGATTGTGTTATGCAAGGGCGTTTTTCCACAGAGCCCGCCATTGAATAAATTTTTGTAGAATCATTGATGGTTCCATCAAAATCGTCAACGCCATAATCCAAGGTGATTTGAGAAAAATCCTTGCCCAACATTGGCCAATACACTTTAAGGTGTGGAATATTATCCAAAAACAAACGAGTAATTGAAAAATTACGCAAATCTTCAGTCCACGGGAGTTCACGTTCTATGCCGAGAACATTATTTTCCTTTTTGTATTTCAATGGAATAAACGCATTGAAACCATGAGTTTCGTCTTGCAACATACGCAACCGATTCATATGGTCAACACGATTGGCGTATGATTCCCGATGCCCGTATAGAATTGTTGCATTTGTTTGAATTCCAAGCAAATGAGCCTGTTTATGAATAGCAAGCCAATCGGCACTTTTCGTCTTCGACGGACAAATTTGCGCTCGCAATGTTTCATCAAAAATTTCGGCACCCCCGCCTGGCATCGCATCCAAACCACTCGCCTGCAATTTCGTCAACACCTCAAGCACCGACAATTTGTTCAACTTTGCCATATATTCAATCTCTACCGCCGTAAACGCTTTCACATACACATGCGGCAAGATTCGCTTCACCATCTGAAGCAAATCGCAATAATAATCAATGGTACGGGTTGGATGGCAACCACCCACGATGTGAACCTCCGTCAGGGCATCGTGGGGAACATTCCGCAACTGTGCTTCAATTTCCTCCAACGAATATTCCCAACTGTCAGTAGCATTTTGTTCTCGGTAATACGAGCAAAATTTACACTTATGCACACAAACATTCGACGGTTCTACGTGAATATTTTTATTGAAAAACACCGAATTGCCAAATGTTTTCGTTTTAACATAATTTGCCAAAATGCCAACAAAATTCAAGTCTGCTTTTTCATACAGCAATAATGCATCTTCGCACGAAATACGTTCATCGTGTAGAACTTTATTCGCAATACGCTGTAAATCAACATCAATTGATGTTTTCCCAATAATATCCTGTATTTCCGTCGAGTTCATTGTTATGCCACATTAAAAATCACGCCGTCTGCCTTTTTTGTTGCCTCTATCGCGGTCGAAACGACGGTCTCCGCCACGTTTGCTTTTTCCAAATCCACGTCCGCCACGGAAATCTCCGCCTCTCCGTCCATCTCTGAAATCATCGTGTTTTTTGTTTTTCGCAGGTAACTCTGGTTGTTTTGGTGCCTGCGCCACTTGCACAGAAACAGGCATTCCTTCGTATTTCGCATTTTCCAAACTTCGAAGAATCTTGTCGGTATATTTCGACTCAACCTCGAAGAATGTGAAGGAGCGCATAATATCAATTGCGCCATAATGAATGTCACGGTCGTTGGCGTGTTCATTTAACAAACGCAATAATTTACTTTGGTCAAGTTGTTCTTTTTTACCAATATTCACAAAGAAACGGGTGTAGCTTCTACCCTCGTCACGGCCACGTTCGCGGCTTCTCCGCTCATTACGGTTCGGTCTATCCTCGCGGTCACGTCTATCGCCACGTTCACGGTTCTCTCGTTCACGACGACGGCGTTCACCACGCTCGCGGTTGCGTTCTTCCAAATTACGACGGCGTTCGTTTTCCTTTTCCACATCAAGATTGATGTCAGGCGCATTTTCATAGTATTCAAGAATACGATTCACCTCGAACGAAACAAAATGTTTCAAAATGTCTTCGCTGCTCATACCCTCAAACTGATGTATGATTGGAGTAAGCAATGTGTTGAGTTTTTCCTCGTTAACTTCTGTGGAAAGAACCTTCTGTATCAAGTCCTTCATCTGCACAGCGCAAATTTCCTGACCGCCAGGAACTTTCTTAATCTCAATCTTCTTCTTTATTATTTGCTCTATGCGTTTGAGTTTCCCTTTTTCACGCAAATTAGCAATCAAAATGGAAATGCCTTCTTTTCCCGCGCGACCTGTACGTCCGCTACGGTGCGTGTATGTTTCCAAATCATCGGGAATCGAATAATTGATAACATGTGTCAAATCGTGAACATCAAGACCACGGGCGGCAACATCGGTAGCCACCAACATGTTCAAATTCTTGTTTCGGAATTTTTTCATCACGTAATCCCGCTGTGCCTGTGACAAATCACCATGAAGCGCATCGGCACTATATCCATCGCTCATCAACTTGTCCGCCACATCTTTCGTTTCCTCGCGCGTGCGACAGAACACGATTCCATAAATATCAGGATAATAATCGGCAATACGTTTCAGCGCAATGTAGCGGTTCTTGGAACTCACAATATACGCTTGATGCGAAACGGTAACCGCACCGGAATTCTTTGTACCAATAGTGATTTCGTGTGGGTCGTTCATATAATTTGAAGCGATTCGACGCACTTCCGCAGGCATGGTTGCCGAAAACAACAATGTACGTTTTTCCGCAGGAGTTTGCTCCAAAATCGAATCCAAATCCTCTTGGAACCCCATATCCAGCATTTCATCGGCTTCGTCAAGCACAAGATTTTTCACCTGCGACAAATCAACCTTTTTTCGGCTGATAATATCCACCAATCGACCTGGCGTTGCCACTACAATATGCACACCGCTTTGGATTTTCTTAATCTGACGGACAATGTCAGCACCGCCATACACAGCAACAGTCTGCAACGGCAAATATTTACCATAGTTCGTCAAATCGCGTTCGATTTGTAAACACAATTCCCGCGTCGGGCAAATCACCAACGCTTGTGGCACATTTTTGCTAAAATCAATCTGCGAAATCAGCGGCAAACCAAATGCCGCAGTCTTTCCCGTTCCCGTCTGCGCCAAACCAATTAAATCACGCGTTTCGTTGAGCAAAAACGGGATTGCTTGACTTTGAATTTCTGTTGGTTTTTCAAAACCCAACTCTTTTATGGCCTGCAATATTTCAGTTGAAAGCAAGCCACCTTCTTCGTATAATTCCATATAATATATTTAACAGGATAGAACCGCCTATCCATTACGGAAAGGAATTACACAAAAAAGGCCTTTCTCCCAGCCGAATGTAATGCCTTTCAAATTCTATTTATGCTTTTTTTCCTCTTTTCGGTGCGGAATCAGCCATCGCCTCCCGAATTTTTTCTTCTATTTCCTGACGTAATTCATCATTGTCGCGCAACAATACTTTTACAGCATCACGTCCTTGGGCAAGTTTCGTTTCGCCATAGCTGAACCATGAGCCACTTTTCTTCACCACGTCAAGTTCCACACCCATATCAACAATTTCGCCTACTTTCGACACACCTTCACCAAACATAATGTCGAATTCTGTTTGACAGAATGGAGGCGCAACTTTATTTTTCACTACTTTCACTCGGGTACGGTTTCCGACAACTGTGTCGCCGTCCTTGATTTGACCGATTCTACGGACATCCAAACGAACCGAAGCGTAATATTTCAACGCATTACCACCTGTTGTCGTTTCAGGATTTCCAAACATTACGCCCAATTTTTCACGCAATTGGTTAATGAAAATCACCGTTGTGCTTGTCTTGTCTATCACACCAGCAAGTTTACGAAGCGCCTGCGACATCAAACGGGCATGAAGTCCCATTTTGGAATCGCCCATATCGCCTTCAATTTCTGCTTTTGGAGTAAGGGCAGCAACAGAATCTATCACAATAATATCGATAGCACCAGAACGGATAAGCTGGTCAGCGATTTCCAACGCCTGTTCGCCATTGTCAGGTTGCGAGATGTATAGATTATCAACATCCACGCCTAAATTTTCGGCATAAAAACGATCGAATGCGTGCTCCGCATCGATAAACGCCGCCAAACCGCCTTTTTTCTGCGCTTCGGCAATAGCGTGAATTGCCAATGTTGTTTTACCTGAAGATTCAGGACCATAAATTTCTACGATACGACCACGTGGATAACCACCAATGCCCAACGCAATGTCAAGTCCAAGCGAACCAGACGAAATACAAGGTAAATTCTCCACTACGTGATCCCCAAGTTTCATAATGGCACCCTTGCCATACGACTTGTCAATTTTGTCAATCGTCAGCTGTAACGCTTTCAGCTTTTCAGATTGCTCAGCTTTTGTGTTTTGTGCTTCTGCCATGATTTTATTTTTTTTGCAAAGATAGCAATTAATTACTAATGGTACTATGAAACTGAAAATTATTATTTTTCAAAACGAAACATCTGTAGCCAAATTCCACATTCAATCGTTTTTCTATGCCAATCCTTTCAGTTTCTGAATTGTTTCCGTTGGATTTTGTGCGGAAAACACCGATGCACCTGCCACAATAGCATCGGCTCCGGCAGCTTCAACCTCTGCAACATTTTGTAATCCAATGCCACCATCAACCTCGATTATAGCTTGCAAACCGCTCGAATCCAACATTTTCCGTATTTCTTGTATTTTCGCAATAGATTCCGGTATGAATTTTTGTCCACCAAATCCCGGATGTACCGACATAACAAGCACCAAATCGACAAATGGAAGGATTTCCTTCAAAACATTCGCAGGTGTTTCTGGATTTATCGACACTCCAGCTTTCATTCCGTTAGCATGGATTTGGTCGATGGTGCGCTTCAAATCAGAACAAGCCTCGTAATGAACTGTAAGTATCTCTGCTCCAGCAGCATGAAACCGTTCCACGTATTTTTCAGGATTCACTATCATAAGATGCACATCCAGAGGTTTCCGAACGATTGGCTGAATTGCCTTCAAAACGGGGAAACCGAATGAGATATTCGGCACAAACACGCCATCCATCACGTCGATATGGAACCAATCGGCCGCACTGTCGTTCACCATTTCTATATCTCGTTGGAGATTCGCAAAATTCGCCGATAAAATCGATGGAGAAAGAATCATATTGTTTCTGTATTTTCGTTAGTATTCAAATCTATATCAAGTTCGCCATTTTCGTACTGTCTGAACCGCACCGAAAGCGCCGCCAACAGGTTCGAGAATGTTTTCACCGCTTGTTGCGTTCCCTCCGAAATTTCTTTTTTCTGCATACGCAGAAGCATAACGCCGTAAAGTCCTGTAAAACAAGCATCTATTTCATTTCTCACAAAATCGTCGGAATGATTTATGATTTCGGTAATATGCGGCATGGCTGCCGTGAACAACTCCTTATATTTTGTTTCCTTGGGATTTTGCAACAGTTTGATATTCAGCGTTGAAAGATCTTGCACCAATTCTTTCAACTGCATCAAATGGCCTTTTTTGTGAATACCCTCCGCTTTCATAGCGTCAGCCATATCGCGATACCATTGCTTCACTTTCGGAAGTTCGAGCGGCGACAACGAAAATCCCTGCGTCATTGCATCAATGTCGAAATTGTACGCACGGATCAAATCCTCGAGTTGCCACATATACAGCACATATTCCGCTATATTTTCCCGTCGTTTCTGTTTTGCAATTATCATACGGCAAATGTATTATAAATAACCAAAATCCTCGAGTGCGCGTCGGTCTTTTTTTGTTGGTCGTCCCGCGCCTTTGTCGCGATAGACGGTGAATACCATTTTCACATCTTCGAGTTTTTGCAGTTCGGTTTGTGGCGTGACATCTTTCACAAAATCAGCCACAACTTTTGCGGATTCCCGTTGCGCAAGCAGTCCAAGCACTTCGTAGGAACGGACTATCGGCGGGCGTTTCACGTTCACCACATCGCCAATCCTCACAATATGCGACGGTTTCACATACACGCCCGAAATGGAAATCTGATTGTTTTTGCACGCAGTTGTCGCCAAACTTCTTGTTTTGTAAAGCCTCACCGCCCACAACCACTTGTCAATCCTCAAATTTTCCTCAGTTTTCGGCATTCTACAAGTCAATAAAATTTTTCAAAATTTGTGCGCCGACCGTCCCACTTTTTTCAGGATGGAACTGAAACGCAAAGAAATTATCTTTTTCAATGCCTGCGCTAAAATCAAGCACATAGTTGCACGTTGCCGTTGAATGCGGATTCATTTCGGCATAGTAGCTATGCACGAAATACACATAACTTTCTGGAGTAATGTTTTTTAGAAGAGTTCCTTTAAAATCAGTAATCGTATTCCAGCCCATGTGTGGAACTTTTTCGGTTCCCGACGGAAAACGTTTCACATTCACATCGAAAATGCCCAAACAGTCAACATCGCCTTCTTCGGAATGTTTGCACATCAGCTGCATTCCGAAGCAAATTCCCAAAAATGGTTGTTTCAACGAAACCAGCACCGAATCAAGACCACGTTCGCGCAAATACGGCATTGCCGTGCCCGCATCGCCTACGCCGGGGAAAATAATTTTATCGGCTTTATACAATTCGTCGGGGTCGTTGGTCACTATCGGTTCAATGCCCAAACGGTTCAGCGCATAACTCACCGACTGGATGTTTCCTGCGTTATATTTTACTATTGCTACTCGCATACATCATTATTTGCCACAAAAGTAACAAAAAAGTTCGAGACGTACCAGCTTGGGTAAAAATCAATTAAAAATCTCACCCGCCCACAATTTCTTAAGAAAATCAAATACATAGAATATTTCGATATTACCGTTTCTACGCGAAAGTGGGTCTCGTGAAACCACAATACATCTGCTTTTGGGAAATTCGTCTTGATAGTCCTTAAACGCCGTCAAATGTTTAGACTGGATTTCCGTAGTAGATTTGATTTCGATTCCTATTTGGGCGTCTCCAACAACCACGTCTATCTCTTTGTTATTGTATGTATGCCAATAACTCAATTTATATTGACTGTGCGTATAGTTTACGTATGCTCGAAGTTCCTGCAAAATAAAATGTTCAAACGAATGTCCGTATTCTGGAGAACCAGGAGCAAGCGATGTCCGTTGCAGAAGGTAATTATAAATTCCAACGTCGAAAAAGTAAAATTTTGGTGCTTGCGTAACCTTACGTTTGTTCACCTTTGTGTATGCTGGCAACATATAACCAATCAACGTATCTTCTAAGATAGAAAAATATTCCTTGATTGTTTTGGCACTTACGCCACAGTCACTTGCAATGTTTGTATAGTTGACGATTTCACCACTTGTGAGTGCAGCCGCCTGCATAAACTGCTGAAAGACGCCGAGATTTCGCGACAACGCTTCTTCTTTTATTTCTTCTTTTAAATATACATCAATATATCCAGCCAAGAGTGACTGTGGCTTTTTTGCTAAATAATGCGGAGGCAACATCCCATACAACAGTGCCCTGTCTAAATCCATATCAGGCAATTCGGCACTGACAAAAGGGAAAAAGTAACAAGGAACCGCTCTTCCTCCCAACGTATTATATCCCTTTCGTTTCAATTTGCGGGGACTACTTCCTGTTAGAACAAAACGCAATTGTTTTTTCTGAATCAGACGGTGAACCTCGTTCAATAATTCAGGAATCTCGGGAATTTCATCTACCACAACAATTGTCCCTGATGGTTTATCTTGTAACATTTCGTACAACAACGATGGATTTTTCTGTAAACGTAGCCGAAGTTGACTGTCCAACAAATCAATAAAATAAGCGTCAGGTAATGTATGTTCCAAAAACGTGCTTTTCCCTGTTTGACGAGCACCGAACAAAAAAGCGCTATTGTCTTCTATATCGCTGACAATGTTAAAAATACGTTTAACCACCATATCGTTTTTGTTTTGAATCACTTTGGATTTCTTAGGAAAATCCGAAGTGGAACTTCCGATTTTCTCGAAAAATCCGAAGTAAAGGTGCGGATTTTTTTAGGATTAACAAAATAAAAATAGAAATTTCTTTTTTCTTTCTGTTACGTTTCCCTTGTAAGAAAAAGAGAACACTTTTGCTTTTATAATAGTTCCTCTCATAATAAAATATTATTCTAATTTTGACATACCACTTCATTTTTCAAAGACAGAAATAATTCTTACTTATAAAAAATTTGTTCCGTGTAAAATACTTTCGTTATTTTGCAGTTTATGCAATGAATAGGTCAATCTATTCGTTTCAACATATAAAATTGACAACTTGAGAAGATTTTTATATAGTTTGTGCCTTGTGGCGAGCATTGTTGCGTTGGTTTGTTGTTCCACCAAAAAGAACACATTCCGCACCCGTGCATACCACAATGTGACCTCACGCTACAATATTTATTTTAATGGCCGCGAGGCATTCAAAACAGGCGTTAAAACACTGGAAACCAACTACAAAGAACCATTCAACGACATTCTTCCTGTTTTCTACTACAAAGACAAAAGTCTGTACGGCGGTATTTCAGCAAATATGGACAAAGCCTACGAAAAAGCGGGGAAAGTCATAAAAGAACATTCCATCACGGCAAAACCTGTTTCCAAACGCCCTGCGTCAACGCCACGGCAAAAGGCATTCTATTCGCAACGAGAATTCAACAAATGGGTTGATGATTCGTATTTGCTGATGGGAAAATCGCATTTCTACAAAGGAAATTTGTTTGAGGCACAGAAGAATTTTATGTATGTGCTGAACGAATACAAAGGTCAGGACATCTGCAACGAAACGAACCTTTGGCTCGCCCGCACCAAAGTGGAAATGGAACAATACGACGAAGCGAAGGAAATTCTTGACAAACTGATGGACGAGGAAAACGACGTTCCTGCAAGAATCAAAAAACAGTGCTACCCTATCTACGCTGACATATACATCCAACAACGAATGTACGAGGATGCGCTCCAGCAGCTGCAACTTTCGTGCGACAATACCCGCAAGAAAAAGTTGCGCATCCGCTACAAATACATTATGGCACAGCTGTACCAAGAACTTGGCGACAACCCGAATGCACTGAAATACTACGACGAAGTGATTAAAATGAATCCAAAATACGACATAGCCTTCAATGCGAAAATCAACAAAGCCACAGCGTTCGACGGAAGTTCGTCAAGTAAGGAAGTTCTCAATTCACTTAACAAACTTCTGAAAGACGAGAAAAACAAGGAATACCAAGACCAAATTTATTTTGCGATGGGTAACGTCCACTACACCGACGGCGAAGAGGACGATGCTATTGAATGCTACGAAAAATCAATAGAAACAAGCGTATCTAACTCACAGCAAAAGGCTATTTCCTACTTGTCGATTGGTGAAATTTACTACGGCTACCGCAAATACATCGACGCGCAACCATACTACGACAGTTGTCTGAAAATTTTGCCTGAAACGTATCGCAACTATTCTGAAATCAAAACAAAAACAGAGAATTTGAACACTCTCGCGCTCAACCACAACGGCGTTATTTACGAAGACAGTTTGCAACGCATTGCCAATATGAATTCCCACGAACGCAACAAATATATTGACAAAATTATCGACAAAATCCGTCAGGAAGAGGAAGCACAACGACAGGAAGAAGACATCGCCAATATGAACTCCAATTTGTATAACCAGGAATTTGGCGTTAATAACCAACGAGTTACAGGCAAGTGGTATTTCTATAACGAAAGTGTTTCAAAATTTGGTAAGGCGGAATTCGTGAAACGTTGGGGCAGCCGTCCGCTTGAAGACAACTGGCGACGAAGCAACAAAAGCACAAATCTTGATTTGCTAACCGACAACAACGACTCCGATGACGATGATGATGATGAAGAAAAAGAGGAACAGAAGAAACTTGTAACCGACAAGAAATCAAGGGAATACTATTTACAAAACCTTCCGCTAACCGATTCGCTGAAACGGGTTTCGAACAACAAAATCGAAAACTATATGTTCAACGAAGGTATGGCATATATGAATTTAATACACGACAATCCGTTCGCAATCAAAGCATTGGAAGATTTTATCGCCCGTTTCCCAAAATCGGATTATAAACCGATGGCACTGTATTATTTGTATCAACTTTATACTGATGCTAACAATTCTACTAAAGCAAGTGCGGTGAAAAACGAATGTATTTCAAAATATCCCGAAAGTAATTACGCCAAAGCATTGTCAGACCCTGATTTCCAAAAGAATTTGAAAGCCCGCAACAAACAGTTGGAAAAAGAATACGCCGACTGCTACAAATCATATCTGCGAAACGATTTCACCACAATCAACCGAAAATGCAGAACTCTCATTGCTAAAAACGAAGATTCGTATTTAATACCAAAATTCAAATTATTGCTTGCAATGGCAGACGGCAAACAAGCAGGAACCGACGCGCTCAAGAAAAATCTCGATGCGTTCGTAAAAGAATATCCCAAAACCGAGGAAGGCTCGTACGCAAAACGAATCCTTACATATTTGAACAACAACGAATCGAACGCTTCGTTTGAA
This sequence comes from Bacteroidales bacterium UBA3754, assembly GCA_002371705.1. Classification (GTDB taxonomy): domain Bacteria; phylum Bacteroidota; class Bacteroidia; order Bacteroidales; family UBA1715; genus UBA1715. The sequence continues at coordinate 7,889 of DFGI01000003.1, read as the reverse complement.
TCAGCCATTATCGCACAAGGACAAAACTCCGCTACAAGCGCCAACGACACGCTTTCCGAACCAGTTCAAGAAGAAAAGGAACTGTATGAATTCCAGGACAATGTACCACACTATTTCGTAATCAGCGGCAAACAAGAATTCGTTGACTTCAACCGACTGAAATTCAACTTGATAAACTATAATTTGGATTATTTCACAAACTTCAATTTCGATATAGTTATTAAAGAAATAGATTCTAAATATGCCATGTTGCTTATTCAGACATTACCATCTAACAAGCAGGCTATGAGCTACTTGGAACTGATTGAATATAATCCTGAAATTTACGACGGCGTTGATAAGATTTTCACCTCGAAATTTGTGATTTCTGAAAAGAATTACCAAACACTATTGCAAGACAAGGATATAGCAAAATATATAAAATTCTACGAGGAATATTACGCCCAATAACCGTCGGAAATACTAAATCGACGCATTTCACGTTTTTATTCCAAATGATTAACAAACAGACTATGCGACAAATCAACATACTTTGGGCTGACGATGAAATTGAATTGCTGAAGCCACACATTATGTTTCTTGAGGCGAAAGGGTATTCAGTATTTCCCGTGAACAATGGAAACGATGCCATCACTGAAGTTTCAAAACAAAAATTCGACATCGTGTTTTTAGACGAACAAATGCCCGGACTGAGCGGTATAGAAGTGCTTGAATCAATAAAAGCCCGCCAACCGGAATTGCCCGTGATTATGATTACCAAAAGCGAGGAAGAAAATATAATGGACAAGGCAATTGGCTCACGGATAAACGATTACCTAATAAAGCCAATCAACCCGAACCAGATTTTGCTTGCCCTCAAAAAAAATCTCGAACAAAACGAACTGCTCACGCAAAACACCACGATGAAATACCAGCGTGAGTTTTCGCAATTAGGAATGGAAATCGCCAATGCAAATTCATGCAACGACTGGATTGAAGTATATCGCCACATTGTGTATTGGGAAATGCAACTTGCCCATTCCAAAGACCATAGTCTAAACGAGCTTCTGCTAATGCAGAAAAACGATGCAAACGTAAATTTCGCAAAATTCATAAAGAAAAACTATACCGACTGGTTTTTGCCAAATACGAACAACAAGCCGTTGCTTTCACCAAACATTATTCGAGAAAAAGTATTCCCTGAAATTCAAAAAGACAGCAACACACTCCTGCTCGTGCTCGATAATCTGCGCTACGACCACTGGGTTGCACTTCGCCCGCTGTTGAGCGAATACTTTTCGGTGGAAGACGACTCGCTCTATTTCAGCATTTTACCGACCACAACGCAATATGCGCGCAACGCGCTTTTTTCAGGATTGATGCCTGCCGACCTTGAAAAACTATATCCCGATTTGTGGGTTGACGATGAAGACGACGAATCAAAAAATCTTCACGAAGAGGAAATGCTCATCACGCAACTCAAACGGCTTGGCTATTCTGAACGAATTTATTTCGACAAAATCACAAACATAAACACAGGCAAAAACCTCAGCGATAGGCTTGCACACATTAGTCAAACACACTTTTCGGTGTTGGTGCACAATTTCATCGACATTCTGTCGCACGCCCGAACCGAAATGAACATGATAAAAGAACTCGCCAACGACGAGGCTGCATACCGTTCCCTCACTGTTTCTTGGTTTACGCATTCACCTTTGTTTGAAATGCTACAAGAACTTGCTCGCAGAAAAATCAACATTCTCATTACCACCGACCACGGTTCCGTGAACATTCAAAATCCAATTAAAGTGTTGGGCGACAAAAATGTAAACACAAACCTTCGCTACAAACAAGGCAAAGCCTTGCAATACAACAAGAAAGAAGTGTTTGAAATCACTCGTCCGATTGATGCACGGCTACCACAATGCCACCTCAGTTCGAGCTACATTTTTGCAATGAACCAAGATTTCTTTGCTTACCCGAACAACTACAACCATTATGCGAAATACTACAAAAACTCATTCCAGCATGGTGGAATTTCGTTGGAAGAAATGATAATTCCATTTGTTTCGCTGAAAGCTATATAAATTGCATTATTTACAATAATCCTTCATCGCAAAAACTGAAGTAGCGTTCCCCCGAAATTATAACGTGGTCGAGCAGAGTACAGTCAATCAATTTCATCGCATTATTGATTTGCGACGTAATTACTTTGTCCTCGTGGCTTGGGCTGCAATTCTCCGAAGGATGGTTATGACACACAATAATGCCCGTCGCAAGATATTTTATTGCACTATGGGCAATCAATTTCGTATCGACTGTGGTTTGTGTGATTCCGCCCGCACTAATCCGTTTTTCTCCAAGAATGGCATTTTTATGATTGAGGTATATTGCCCAAAATTCCTCATGTTTAAGATCACCGATTTTAGGATGCATTAAATTGAATATTTCCTTGCTCGATGTAATCTGTTTTTTCTGCCTGGCTTCGGCAATATTCCGCCTTCTGCCAAGTTCGAACGCGGCCGAAAGGATAATCGCCTTCGCATTGCCAATGCCTTTAATTTGCATCAAATCGGAAATACTACATTTATACAATTCATTGAGATTGTTGTTTGCTTTGGAAAAAATAATCTTTGCTATGTCCAACGCCGAGGCGTTTTTCGTTCCACTACCAATCAGGATTGCAAGCAGTTCCGTTTCGGTGAGCGAGCCACATCCTTTTTCCAAAAGTTTTTCGCGCGGACGATCTTCTTCCGCCCAATTCTTAATTGAGGTATAAATCATATTGCGGCTTATTAGAAAAAACAAAGTCGGCATTACAGCCGACTTTGTGAGTTATTTATATTTGTTTATTGTTAATTATCTTTAAAACAACGAACACTTAATCCTGACTTTTCATACATTTTGAAACGAACAACGCCAGAATAACTAGTGTCGATTTGACGAACCCAAACAAAATCGCCCAAATCATCGTGTCCAGTAGTTGATGACCAATACACGCCTGCTTCGCCCAATTGCGCATAGGTGCCATTGATACTTGCGTAGCCACCAAAACTAAATCCGTAATCGTCAACCATTTTCTTTACTATATTCGCATCAGCGCCACGGGTAGTTTCAGTTTCGCCACCTTTCGCCAAATCAGCATCCGACATACCAATTGCCGATTCAAAAATCATCCATTCAAAATCTGAAGGGATATGATAGCCATTCGGGCAGATTCCTTGTACATTTTGAATAGAACCATTAGCCATGTGTTTTTCATATTGGGCAATGATTGCTTTTGTGGTTGCTGTGGCAATATCGTCAGCTGTATTTTTTGCAATCAGTGCGCTATATTCGGAACAGATTGAGACTAATGTTTCCGAAGGAATACTACCAATAACACCAGCTTCGTCAGTTGCATTGATGATTGCCGTAGAAACCCGTGCATCAATGATAGTTTCCACATTTGTGATATTAATTCGTTCATTCGATTCGTATAAAACCTCATTCAATGCTTGGGCAACCGCATCTTTAATACTATTATACAGATAGTTAGTTCCGATTTGTTTTTTAGCGGCCTTCTCTATTTTCTTTGCTATTTCAGCCGCGTATTTGCTGGCATTGATAAACGATACCCGCTCAACGTTTTCAGCAGAACGAATATCCTCTATGTAATCGGCAATGTTATTATTGTTCACATCGTCATCGCTATAGTTTTGCGACAATGATGTTTGGCTTGTGTTCACCGATGTTTCAAACGCATAGAAACCGCCATTTTTAGAGCAGTATTTTTCCAAATTGTGATAGCACAATTTCTCACCCGTTGCAACACCTTGTTTTTGCGTTTCACCGCCACCTGCGGGATCTTCACCACTACCCTCGCCTTTGTACAATGGAGAGCCATCTGGATTTTGGTCAACGCTGATATTAGCGCCAAGCATACCGATTGAACTGTCACTGCCGTCAATCACGCCGTCACCGTTCGAATCGTATTTTACAGGTTCCACCACCTTATAATATTTCCCCTGATATTCAATACTATCAGCTGGAGTATCTTTTGTTTTCTTATGACATGCTGTCAAACAAACAATTAGTCCAAGTACGACGAAAATGTTCTTTCTCATGGCATTTAATTTTTAATTATAGTACCTATTTTATCACCAGACACAATTTTTTTAAGTGAAGTTTCATCGCCCACGTTAAAAACTATGATAGGAAGATTGTTTTCCTTACACATAGTGAACGCCGTTAAATCCATAATCTTCAGTCCTTTGGAATATGCCTCGGTAAAAGTTATTTCATCGTATTTTACGGCATTAGGATTTTTTTCCGGGTCAGAATCATACACACCGTCAACTCGAGTCCCCTTCAACAGTACATCAGCGCCGATTTCAACAGCACGAAGAGCAGCGGCAGTGTCAGTTGTGAAAAATGGATTTCCCGTTCCTCCACCAAAAATCACGACCTCGTTGTTGTTAAAGGCGTTTTGCACTCGTCGTGGCGAATATGCTTGTCCAACAGGTTCCATAGAAAAACCTGTGAGTACCTGCGATTTGATTGAAATTGTTTCCAACGCAGACTGGAGCGCAACCGCATTAATTACCGTTGCCATCATTCCCATATAGTCGCCCTTGATTCGGTCGAAACCTTGATTTTTGTTATTGAGTCCACGGTAAATATTTCCTCCCCCAATCACCACAGAAACCTTCACACCCAAGTCAACAACTTCCTTAACTTGATGCGCATATTTCATAAGTTTTTCAGGGTCAATGCTGAATCCATCGGCTGCCTGAAGCGATTCTCCGCTGAATTTCAATAGTATTTTCTTGTATCGTAACATAATTTGCAAATTATGCGACTAATATAGACAAAAAAAAGGAGAGTTACGTGATTTAACTCTCCTTTTTGTATGTAAATGTTAAATTTTAATTTGAAAGACCGAATCTCTTGAATGAAACAACCTTCAATCCTTTCTGTGCAGCGTCCATATATTGGGCGATTGTAAGGTTTCCATCCTTTACAAATTCTTGATTCATCAATGTAGATTCCTTAAAGAATTTGTTCAAACGACCTTTGGCAATATTTTCAACCATTGCGGCTGGAATATTGTCTTTCTTTTCGTCTGCAACTTTTTCTTTGATTTCACGAGCTTTGGCAGCTTCATCTTCTGTCAACCAACCTTTTGCGATATTCGAAGACATATGTTCTTCAGAATCAACAAGATTAGGATTGATGCCAGCCTTTTTCAATGCGACTTCAACAGCTTTTTGAATTTGTTCTTGGATTGTCTTTTCTTTTGCGATAGACAATTCAGAATCAATAACAGACTGAGGCACACTGTTTTGGTCAACAGCGACAGGACTCATTGCAGCGATTTGCATAGCAACATCCTTACCAACTTGTGGATCTGCAACTTTTGCGTCGAAACTTACGATACTTGCAAGTCTGTTACCTGGGTGAGTATAAGCGAACGAATGTTCAGCCGATACTTTTTCATAGTATCCTAAATCGATTTTTTCACCGATTTTACCCATTTGGTCTGACAACAAATCTGCGATTTTGCTACCATTAACAACTTCTTGTTTCAATGCTTCAGCATCAGCAGGAAGGACCTCCAGTGCTTTGTCAAGAATTGATTTTGTGAATGCAATGAAATCAGCATTTTTTGCAACAAAGTCAGTTTCGCAGTTTACGACAACGATAACGGCTGTCTTGCCGTCTGCTGTCACGCCACTCAACACGCAACCTTCTTTTGCATCACGGTCTTGGCGTTTGCTAGCGATTTTTTGACCTTTTTTTCTAAGGAATTCTATTGCTTTGTCGAAATCGCCATCCGATTCTGTCAACGCTTGCTTGCAGTCCATAAGACCAGCGGCAGTCATTGCACGAAGTTTAGCGATATCAGCAGCTGTAATATTTGCCATAATTGTCAATTATTTTTTAGTTGTTTTTCTTGCAGCTGTTTTTCTTGCTGGTTTAGCAGGTTTTTCTTCGGTTGCTTCTGGAGCAACGTCTTCTTTTTCCTTCTTAGCAGCTTCAGCTTCTTTATCTTTTTCGTTCTTTCTTTCATCCAAACCTTCTTGGATTGCTTCGCAAACTTTTGAAAGGATCACTTCCACAGACTTAGCTGCGTCGTCGTTTCCTGGAATTGCGAAATCAACAAGATTCGGGTCAGCGTTTGTGTCTACGATTGCAAACACAGGAATGCCCAAACGTGTTGCTTCCTTGATAGCGATATGTTCGCGAACAACGTCAACCACAAACAATGCGGCTGGAAGACGGGTCAAGCTCACGATGCTGCCCAAGTTTTTCTGCAATTTTTCACGTTGACGGTTAATTTGCAACACTTCACGTTTTGAAAGCGAAGCGAATGTTCCGTCTTGTTCCATTTTGTCGATTGACGACATTTTTTTCACAGCCTTACGGATTGTTGGGAAGTTTGTCAACATACCACCGCTCCAACGTTCTGTGATATAAGGCATTCCGATTGCCTGTACTTTATCTACTACAATGTCTTTTGCTTGTTTCTTGGTAGCAACGAAAAGGATTTTTCTACCAGATTTAGCGATTTTCTTCAAGGCTTCAGCCGACTCATCAATCTTTGCTACAGTTTTGTGAAGATCAATAATGTGGATACCATTTTTCTCCATAAAGATATATGGAGCCATAGCTGGATGCCATTTTCTTTTTAGGTGACCGAAATGTACACCTGCTTCAAGCAATTCTTCAAAAGTTGTTCTTGCCATTTTTTTGTTGTTTTCATTCAATATTAAAGCAATTCACAAGTAGCACGATGGTTCGTAGTCTTGTGGATTTTGAGTCTAAACAACGCTCTAATTCGAATAGGTTAATATTAACGTTTACTAAATTGAAATCTTTTACGAGCTTTCTTCTGACCTGGTTTCTTACGTTCAACCTCACGTTGGTCACGTGTTAAGAAACCTTGTTTTTTCAAAGGACTCTTGTTTTCCTCGTCCATTTTTACCAAAGCTCTTGCGATAGCCAATCTTGTGGCTTCTGCCTGACCTTTGATTCCGCCGCCCACCAAATTAACTTTGATGTCGAAATCACCTTCTTTTTCAAGAAGTGATAATGGTTGTTTTACGATGAAACGAAGACGTTCCTCTGCAAAATATTTATCTAACTCACGGTTGTTCACTGTGATTTGACCTTTGCCTTCTTTTACATAGATTCGAGCAATTGCCGATTTTCTTCTACCTAAAGCGTTAATTACTTCCATTGTCTATTTAATTATAACTTTAATTCTTTTGGTTGTTGTGCTTCTTGATTGTGGTTAGGACCAACATACACAAATAAATTTTTTAAGCAGTCTCTGCCCAAAGAATTTTTTGGAAGCATTCCTGCAACGGCGTTCATAATAATCTTTGTAGGATCTTTCGCCATCAAATCTTCCGGTGTTTGTTTTCTTTGACCGCCAGGGTACATCGTGTGATGGATGTAAACCTTGTCTGTCATTTTCTTACCCGTAAATTTCACTTTCTCAGCGTTAATTACGATTACTCCGTCTCCACAATTTACATTTGGAGTGAACGATGGTTTGTGCTTGCCTCTTATGATTTTCGCAATCTGGGCGCACATTCTACCTACTACTTGGTCGGTTGCATCAACAACGAACCATTCCTTCTGAACTGTAGCCTTATTGGCTGATTTTGTCTTGTAACTTAAAGTATCCACTTGAGTTCGTTTTTTATAAAATATACTTTTCCCATTAATCGGGACGCAAAAATAAGAATTATTTTGATTTAACAAAGTCAAACTTCATTTTTTCTTTTTGAATGAAAAATTTTTCTTTGAAACTGAAGTTTTTCTTCAAATCTGCTTGCGTTGAATTACAAAAATGATAATTTTGCCACGCATTTGACTCCGTAGCTCAGTTGGTAGAGCAATTGACTCTTAATCAATGGGTC
>DFGI01000007.1 GCA_002371705.1 Bacteroidales bacterium UBA3754 | reverse complement strand
TAGAAGAAATCCTCGCCATACGCCAGATGGTGTTCCGACGACGATGCCGTAGTCGAAAACGGCGGTTTCACGCCTTCGGGGTGCGATATCTGCAACGCACCATACACTTCGTCGGTCGAAATGTGGTAGAAACGTTTTCCCTCGTATTTTTCGGGCAATGATTCCCAATATAATTTTGCTGCCTGCAATAACGAAAGCGTACCCATTACGTTGGTCTTGGCAAAGGTGAACGGGTCTTTTATGCTACGGTCAACGTGGCTTTCGGCTGCAAGGTGAATAATGCCGTCAACGTGTTCGTCCTGTATCAGTTTGTAAAATGCGTCAAAATCGCATATATCCATTTTCACAAACTTGTAGTTTGGCTTATTTTCAATGTCTTTCAAATTCGCCAAATTCCCTGCATAGGTCAACTTGTCGAGGTTGATGATTTTGTAATCAGGATATTTGTTTACAAACAAACGAACGACGTGCGAGCCTATGAATCCTGCTCCGCCAGTTATAACTATGGTACGTTTCATACAAACTTTATTTTCCTACAAAAATAAAGAATAAGATTGAAAAATATCCAATTACAATTTATAAACTAAATAAACTATCCCAGCATTAGCCTCAATTGGCGTTGCGGTATCAGTATTAATATCGGTAATAACAATCATTCCCTTTCCTTGTGTATTTGCACCTGATTGGACGAAAATATTTCCTGATGCGTCAAATTTTGGGTGCGGATAATGTAAAAATTGTGTGGAAATAGATGATTTATCTATGGTATGAATGGAGACTTCTTCAGTAATTGTGTTATAGCAATAGATTTTATTCAAAGAATTGTCTTCATATCCATAAATGCAGCCGTCTGTACTTGGGAAACTTGCTGTTACATTCTGAAATTCGCTGATTTCTTTCGTTTCGAACATTTCTTTTTCTGAAGAGAATGTAATTAGTTTATTTCTACTCATAAAAGCGATGGTAGAATTTTCTGAGTACCGCGGCATTGCCTCATCAATGTCACTATACACAAACGGAACGATTTGCGTCCGAATTGAATCTAATTCAACCTTATTTTGTGTACAATTCAGTCGGTATGTTACGACTTCACTCTCATCTTTTTGATTTTTATATGCGACTATATAATAAAATTTATTGTCAACGGATACAAATGTCCCGTTTCTTTTTCTATTCAATAATAGATTTTCTTGCTCCAAAATAGTTTCAATTCGTCCATCAGGAAATAAAACAATAGGTTGCCATAGTATATCTTCCACTAAAGGATAGGGACTAGCCATAGCCACAAGGTAATCCTCATTGTTATGCACAAAATAATTGATTGCGTAATCGTTTGGCCAAATGTATTCTATTGTTGGCGTTGAACTGCCGTTGTCTATAACTGTGATGATTCTTGAGAATTCTCTTGATTCACGAACGTAAAAGCCGTTTTCCGTCGGACTGATATATCCATTAGACATATATGAATTGCTACTTGCTTCGTATATAAACGGCATTGCGTTTTTTAATTCCTCCAAATTAATTATGCCGCCGTCTTTTTTTCGAATTACATATTGAAAACAATCATCTTGTAACAAAGAAATAGCAGCTTTAATTTCTTCTGGACATTCATCTCTGTTTGTGACATAGTAATTAGTATTATGTAGCCAAATGTAGTCGTTACCAATGGGGATTATCTCGCTTGGAACAATGAAAAGATTGTTTTCTACGAAGTCTTTTGCGGCATTGCTTGCTCCGTCAAGGTCATATTGGAAAAATGCTTTTTTCATTTCTCCCTTTGAATCAACAACACACAACAACGGGATTGCACTCGTGTCGGAGTCAGATTTTAGATTGTATGATTTTAAGTTATTGTTGCTACTAATAATGGCAAAATATGAAACGTTTTCGATATTAATCTTGGTGACAGAAATGGATTTTACTTGGGGCGTTTCTGAGTCATCTTTTTTACAACTGCTAAGTACGAATACTGAAAGTAAACAGAAAACGAATAACTTTTTCATATCTTTTACATTTAATTACTAAATTATTTTCACAAATCTAAAAAGTATATGAATTAAATCCAACGATTTCCAGAAAAAAAATTACTTAGTGTATAACGTACAATAAGTAATAAATGGTTGTTATTCAATTGCTTATATTGTGTGTTGACATTGTTTATTTTCATTCATAAAACAATGTAAGTTTTCATAGCAATATTCATATCTTTGCGACAATGAAAAACGAGCATTGTTTTGATATTGCAATTATTGGGGCTGGACCGTCGGGTTGTTCGGCGGCGCTGACGTTGCGTAGCTCGCAGTGTTCCATTGCGTTATTTGAAAAGTCGGAGTTTCCGCGTAATAAAATTTGTGGCGATGGTATTTGCGACCGCAGCGTGAACACACTTAAGGCCATAAATCCTGCATATTTCGATGAGTTTATTGCAACTCAGCAACCATTGTGCATCCGCAATACTGAATTGACATACAAAAATCATACGTATATTGTTGATTTTAAGAATTTTGGCTATACGTGTAAACGAAGGGATTTTGATAATTTCCTGTTTTCGCTTGTACAACGTGATGGAAAAAATATTTCTATTTTCCAAAATTGTGGCATCCGCGATGTGGAACAAACGTCGGCAGGTATGAATTTGATTGCGGAAAATGGGGAAACATATTTTGCGAAAATTGTGTTGGTTTGTACTGGAGCAACATCGAAAATCGCTCGTAAATTAACTGGCTCACAATACGATAGCTCAAAAATGGGTGTTGCTGTCCGTGCGTATTATTCTGGTGTGAAAAATCTGACAAACGACACTTTGGAGTTACATTATAAAAAGGAATTTTTCCCAGGCTATTTGTGGATTTTTCCGTTGAATGACGGAACTGCGAATGTCGGTTTTGGTTGTCGTGTAGGTGCGGAAACAAAGCAGAATGATATCCGTGCGGTTTTTGAATCGTGGCTTGCCAACGATGAGCAACTGCGTCAACGATTTGCCGGTGCTACGATGATTTCACCGTTACAGGGCGGTTTGGTTCCATATAATGTTGATGAATTTACGTGTTGTGGCGACAATTTCTGTGTGTGTGGCGATGCGGCAAATCTCATTGACCCGATTTCTGGCGGTGGCATTGGCTCTGCTATGGTGAGCGGCTATTTCGCAGCCCAAGTTGCCGAACAGTGCATTGCAAAAAACGATTGTTCCCCATTGGCCACCAAAGAATATGAGAAGATGCTGCGCCAACGTGTGGAACGAGAAATGCACACCCGTTATGTGATTCAAAAAACAATTCAAAATCATCCGTGGACAATGGATGTGCTTGCATTTGTGGGGAAACAGGCTCGGCTGTTACAAAAAATTAAATCATGGTATTTCCAATAACTACAAATATGAAGTTGAAAAAAGTTGCATTGCTCGTCGCTCTGTGTTTTGCATTTGTTGCAGGTTTTGCACAGTCCGATAAAACGAGCAAATATATTAATCCAGAAGGTTTTACGGTGGGGGCGCGTTTCGATATTTCAAAGGCAGGTGCAAATTATTATAGAAAACCGGTGGTGAACGGCACGTTTGAATATTATTTGTTGAATTTGCCACTAAAACCAGCTTCGTATAAAACGCATTTCGCAAACGGTGAGGAAAAAAGTTTCGATGTTCAGCTTGGTGTGTTGGATTTACCAATTATTCCCGAAGGGTATCACCAAAGTTCGGGAAATATTATCCGGCTTCGGGCGGAATATCTGTACAATTCCAAATTGTACGGACGTATTCATTTTAATTTCATTAATGGTTTTGTGTGCTCGTATGCTAAATGGGCTGCGGGATTTCGGGTCAACAACGCAAATAATGGTTGGGAGCATTCCGCTGAACTCGATTATAGTCGTGAAACATTTAAGAAATACCTTGATAAAGTGCTGAAAAACACCACAATATCGTCGCTTTCGCGGGAAATGGTGAAGGTTGGTATCCGTGATGTACGTCCTGGCGATGTGCTGATTCAAACTGGACATAATGGACATGCGGTAATCATTCTTGATGTGTTGTACAATACCGTGGATAATTCAGTAAAACTCGTTTTGGCACAAGGATTTACGCCAGCGCAGGAAATGGAAATCCTGAAAAATTACGAAGACGATGAAAGCCCATGGTTCACCGTTTCGCTCGACAGCAACGATGAAACAATGATTCGTACTCCACAATGGACATTCTATGTGAAAGATTTGCGACGGTTCGGCAATTAAAAATCTCTCATAACTTATAGGATTAATTTTAGCGAAAATCCAAAAAATGTGTACTTTTGTTTGGCTTAATTTATAAAGGTACAAAATGAATATTTCGTGGAATTGGCTGAAGGAGTATATTCAGCTTGATATTGATGTGGAGACAACATCGAAAGTGCTGACAGACATTGGTTTGGAAGTAGAAGGTTTAGAAAAATATCAGACAATAAAAGGTGGTTTGGAAGGTATTGTGGTTGGTAAAGTGCTCACGTGCGTTGATCATCCAAATTCCGACCATTTACATATTACAACAGTTGATGTTGGCGGTCCCGAAATCCTGCCTATCGTGTGCGGCGCGCCGAATGTGGCAGCTGGTCAAACTGTGGTGGTGGCAACAGAGGGTACAAAATTGTACGATGGCGATAAGGAGTTCGTTATCAAACGGTCAAAAATTCGTGGCGAGGTTTCGTGTGGAATGATTTGCGCTGAAGACGAAATCGGTGTCGGCACAAGCCACGACGGCATTATGGTTCTTCCTGATGCTATCCCTGCTGGAACGCCTGCGGCAGATTACTTCAACGTGAAGGATGATTACATTTTTGAAATAGGACTTACGCCAAATCGTGTGGATGCTGCGTCGCATTATGGCGTGGCTCGCGATGTCGCCGCATATTTGAATGTGAATGGTTCTGCAAAACTGACTAAACCGTCGGTTGATGCATTTTCACTTTCGGCAAAGAAATCACCTGTTTCTGTTGTCGTTGACAGACCTGATTTGTGCCCGCGTTATACTGGCGTTGTCGTTTCGGGAATTACTGTGAAGGAATCTCCCGATTGGTTGCAAACTCGCTTGAAATCAATTGGTTTGCGCCCAATAAATAATGTTGTTGATGTCACAAATTTTGTGCTTCATGAATTGTGTCAACCACTTCACGCATTTGATTTGGCTAAGATAGACGGCAACGAAATTCATGTGAAAACAGTTGGCGATAAAACAAAATTCGTCACTCTTGACGGCGTGGAACGTGAATTGTCGTCTGATGATTTGATGATATGCAATACTCAAAAACCAATGTGTATTGCTGGCGTGTTCGGCGGTTTGGAGTCGGGAGTTTCTGATTCCACAACTTCGGTGTTTATTGAAAGTGCGTATTTCAATCCTGTTTCAATCCGAAAAACTGCCCGTCGCCACGGACTTTCCACTGATGCTTCGTTCCGCTATGAACGTGGCATTGACCCAAATATAACTATTTATGCTCTGAAACGTGCTGCTTTGTTGATTCAAGAAGTTGCAGGCGGCGAAATTTGTGGACCAATTTTCGATTCGCATCCCGAAGCGTTTGCACCGTTCACGGTTTCATTGAATTTGGACAAAGCATATTCATTGATGGGTAAAAACATTGGCGATGATACGTTTAAGAAAATTTTGTCGGGCTTGGAAATCGAAATAGCCGCACAAAACGGACGCGATTTGGAAGTGCTTGTACCTCAATATCGTGTTGATGTGCAACGTGCCGAAGATGTTATTGAGGATGTTTTGAGAATCTATGGTTATAATAATGTAGAATTTTCAACAAACCTTCATGCTGCAATAACGCATATCGACGGAGTCAACCAAACAAAACTCCGCAATATGATTGCTGATATGCTCGTGGATAGCGGTTGGTACGAAATTATGAACAACTCGCTGACGAATTCTTCGTATTATGCTGATTTAGAGAATGATTGCAAAAATCATCTTGTAAAAATAATGAATCCGCTTGGCGCAGAATTGGATTGCTTGCGTAATACAATGTTGTTCAGCTCGTTGGAAGTGGTTGCCCACAATGTGAATCGTCAGCAAAACGATTTGTCGTTGTTTGAATTTGGCAGCGTGTATTTCACAAAAGGCAATGAAGGCGGAGTAACTGAGAAATATGGAGAGCTTCCTCGTTTAGCATTGTGCGTGACTGGGAAACAGCACGCTCAGTTTTGGGCTGAAAAACAACAGGATACGAATATATTTGTGTTGAAATCGGCTATACAGAAAATCATTGCGAAACTTGGCTTGGCAAATCTCCAATTTGTTGCGAAAAGTGATGATATGTTGTCTGGCTTGGAATGTACAATCCTGAATAACAAGTCAATCGCTCGTTTGGGTGTGGTTTCGAAATCAATACTGAAAAAATTTGATATAGAACGTCCTGTTTATTTTGCGGAAATTTATTGGGATGTGGTTCTTGCAAATTATCGTCAGAAAATTTTGTACAAGGAATTGCCACAGTATCCTGCTGTACGCCGCGATTTGGCATTGTTGATTGACTCCAATGTCACATTCGAACAAATTCAAAAAATTGCGTTCTCAACCGAACGAAAGCTGTTGAAAAATGTGAATGTGTTCGATGTGTACGAAGGAAAAGGTATTCCGTCAGGGAAAAAATCGTATGCTGTTTCGTTTTTGTTGCAAGACGATCAAAAGACATTGAATGATATTCAAATCGACAATGTGATGAATCGTTTGATTGCAAATTACACAAAGGAATTGGGGGCTGAATTGCGATAATTTGTCTTTTTTTTTCAAAAGCAGATGCTATTGAAGTAAATAATTTCGTATATTTACGAGTTTATTTTTCTAAATGAAGAGGTTTTGGTGTAATATTGTTCTTGTTCTGCTGTCTGTTGTCGGTTTTGCCCAGCAACAGCCGCAAATGTATTTCGAACAGGTTTCGATGGAGGATGGCTTGTCGCAAGTCAGCATCAACGATATTATTCAGGACTCTACAGGTTTCCTTTGGTTTGCAACATTGGACGGCTTGAACCGTTACGATGGCTACACGTTCAAAGTATTCAAACCGGAAGCCAACAATCCATCGTCCATTTCAAGTAACCGAATTTTGTCGTTATACTTGGATTCCTATGGAATTATATGGATAGGAACCTTGGGGGGTGGTTTGAACGAGTATAATCCGCTCACTGAAACATTTACTCGCTATATGCACGACCCCAACGACGAGCACTCATTGAGCAACAACGATGTGTATGATATTGTTGAAGACAGCGATGGCGTGCTGTGGCTTGCAACGTATGGTGGCGGTTTGAACAGCTTCGATCGAAAAACGCATAAATTCACAAGCTACAAACATAATCCAAGTAATTTGAATTCAATTGGCAGTAACCAAGTGCGCACAATCAATATTGACAGATTGGGAAATTTATGGGTGGGTGTGAACGAAGGCGGCGGTTTGGATAAATTTGACAAGCATACGGGCATATTTACCCATGTTGATTTTATCAGCCACGACATTATGAAAATTAAAAGCGATCGCCACGGTGATTTGTGGATAGGTACGTACTATGGCGGATTTGGCGTGATGAATCCCGAAACGTATCAATATAAAGTGTTCGAAAATAACCCAGTTGACACAATGTCGTTATCTAATAATATTGTATGGACTTTTTATGAAGATACCATAACTAATATTATGTATGTCGGTACTCGTGGTGGGGGCTTGAATTATTTCGATGTGAACACGAAGGAATTTCTCGGTTTTGAAAAAATGCACCAGCACGATTACGCAATTTCTTCAAATAATATATTGTCTATCTTGCGCGATAAGTCTGGTATCTTGTGGATTGGTTCTGAAACAGCTGGTTTAAATAAATACAATACGCATCGGAAAAAATTCAGCTTGTTGCATCCAAGTCAGGATTTTAAGTCGCTGATTACATCTGACAATGTAATGAGTATCTTGGAGATAAAGAATTTTTCTCCTGAACACGACGGACATTTCTTGGTGGGAACTCGTGGCGCTGGTCTGTTGTATTATGACAAAGATTTCAATGTTATTAAAACATATCAAAGTCCCAACGATGACAAGAACAGCATTAATATGATTACCGCTATAGTGCAAGATCCTCGTGGATTTTTCTGGTTGGGAACTGATGGTAATGGTTTATTCCGTTTCTCGTTGGACAAAGGTATCCTTGACCATTATGAATATGTGGAAGATGCCTCTAACGTATTGTCAAACAATGCGGTAACTGCGTTGTGCCTTGATGCAAAACTTCGTTTGTGGATTGGTACGTACGGCGGAGGCTTGTGTAAATATGAATGGGAAAAAAGCAAGTTCACGAAATACGACGTGAACACTACAAATTTTATGCGTAATGTGATTTGGAGTGTAATACTTGATTCTCAGGAAATTATATGGGCTGGTACAAATGGGCGTGGTATTATGCGTGTTGACCCGGAAACTGATGCCGTTGAATTTTTTGAACCAAATCAAAATATACAAAATTCGTTGAACAGTGAAATTGTGTATTCGTTGCTTGAAACGCGCAATGGAACGTTTTGGGTAGGTACGGGCGGTGCTGGTATTTGTAAGTTCAATCGGCGTGAAAAAACGTTTATCTCATATACCAAAAAATCTCACGGCTTGACCAATGATATGGTTCTTGCGATGCAGGAAGATCGTCGGGGAAATGTGTGGATAAGCACGTGCTATGGTATTTCGCGCTTCGCCCCGTTTGCTGAAACATTCACCAATTATAACGAATCCGATGGCTTGCAGGGAAATGCGTTCAACGAACGTGCTTCATTTAAATCATCATCGGGAATGTTGTTTTATGGCGGTTCAAAAGGTATGTCGTATTTTTATCCCGATAGTATTACAAACGATACATATACGGGACAAGTTGTCGTTACAGGTTTGAAGATTTATAATAAAGAAGTTGAAATTGGTGACGAAATTCAAGGGGAAGTTATTTTGAAACAAGCTATTTCAATGACGAAGGAATTGTCGTTGTCGTATAAATATAATTTCTCAATAGAATTTTCGATTTTGAACAATGTCGCACCGTCGAAAGTACAATATAAATATCGTTTGGTCGGATTCGACGAGGATTGGAACTACACCGATGCAAGCAAACGTTCGGCGACATATACGAATCTTGCCGGTGGCGAGTATATTTTTGAAGTTACTGCTACAAACAACGATGGTGTGTGGAGCAATGAAATCACACAGATGAAAATTGTTATCGTTCCTCCGTTCTGGAAAACCACGTGGTTCTATTCGGTGTTGATTCTTTGCTTAGGCTTGGCGATTTATGTCTATATTAAATATCGCGAACATTTCTACAAAGAGGAAAATGCCAAATTGGAAAAAATGGTGAACGATAGAACAGAGGAAATTGCTGAACAAAATAAAAAGTTGGGGATTCAGAGTGATATGTTAACGCATAATAATGAGGAACTTGCGAAGACAAATCGATTGATTAAGGATAGTATCAGTTACGCAAAACGTATCCAAGATGCAATTCTGCCTCCAATTTCTGATTTGCATCAATATTTCCCGAATGCGTTTATTTTATTTAAACCGCGTGATATTGTGAGCGGTGATTTCTATTGGTTTATGGAACGTGAGGGTAATATGTATGTTGCCGCGGTTGATTGCACGGGTCATGGTGTTCCGGGTGCGTTTATGTCGATGATTGGTGCTACATTGTTGCAACAAATCACGTACAAAAAACTCCGTACACCTGCGGAAATTCTTGATAAACTGAACATTGGCGTTCGTTCAGCCCTTAACCAAAAGGCAAATGCTTCACCGGAATCGCAGGAAGATGGTATGGACATAACGCTGTGTTTGATTAACAAAACAACTAAAACAGTGCAAGTCGCGGCTGCAAACCATGTGGTATATTGCGTCCACGATGGACTGATAGAAACTATCGAAGGCGATATGGCTTCGGTTGGAGGTTCAATGAATACAGAAAATAATTATTCGAACCACCAGTTTTCATATACGCCGGGAACGCGTTTGTATATGTTCTCCGATGGCTATCAAGACCAGTTCGGCGGCGAAGATAATAAGAAATTTCTGGGTGTCCATTTCAAGAAATTGTTGTTCGAAACAAGCACGTTACCAATGGAACAACAATGCGAAAAACTCGATACAACATTCGAAAATTGGAAGGGACAGCGGAAACAAATTGATGATGTGTTGGTTTTGGGACTTGAATTGGATTAAGTATTTTACACGAATAGGCGTGACGACATACATATTATGTATGTCGTTTTTTGCTTTTCCACAATCCTCAGCGCATTCTTTTCCGAAAATTCCAACGGTTGGTTTGTCGGTCGCAAATATGCCCCCGTTACCCGATACGCTTGATTTTAGTGGCGATGAAGGCGATGCATATCAATTCGCTTATCCATTCCAAGTTTCTATTGGAATGGACGATATTTCTGTCCGTGAAGACGATGATACTGCCTTTTATGCTGTTGATATTGTCTCGCGGGGAGCGTATTCATTGAACGTGATTTTTGAAAATGTTCGTTTGTCGCCACATTCATATCTTTGTGTTTTTGGAAAAGATTCTTCTGATTTTCAGAAATATACAGAACACGAAACGAACTTTTCCGAGTTTCTTCCTACTGCATTGGTACGTGGCGATACATTGTCAGTTCGGTTTGTTCAACCAAAATCTGAAATGAAAAGTTCGTGGATTATTAGACAGGTTGCTCACGATTATCGCAATGAATATCAGAAAGATGTGGAATTGAAATCATCCAAATCATCATCGTGCAATGTTGACATAAATTGTACGGAAGGGCAGGAGTGGCAAACTGAAAAACGTGCTGTGTGCAAATTAGTGATTCAAGGGATAACCGCTTGCACGGGCACGCTGATGAATAACACTTCGAAGGACTATACGCCATACGTGTTGACAGCTAACCATTGTATCAGCAATGAAAATAAAGCATTGAAAACCGTGTTTTACTTTGATTATGAGAATGTTTCGTGTGGTTATGACTATGAAAAAACACCTAAGACTATTTCTGGTTCAACGTTAGTTGCTACTTCGCCTGACGGAAAAGTTGATTTTTCGTTGGTGAAATTGCCGCAAGCTCCACCAAAGTTGTATAATCCGTATTATGCGGGTTGGAATATTTCCGATGAGGTGGAAAAAGGAACTGTTTGCATTCATCATCCCAAAGGCGATGTGAAAAAAATTTCGGTTGACAACGCAAAGCCAACATCAGTGACGTTTAAGACAAAAACAATGACGTATGCTGCCGATGCCCATTGGAAGGTGGCATCGTGGGAGGTTGGAACAACCGAAGCTGGTTCGTCGGGCTCGGCGCTGTTTGATGATGACCATTTGGTGATTGGTTCCTTGTCGGGTGGCGAAGCGACCTGTGAAACGCCCGTGAATGATTTTTTCTCCAAATTGTCGAAAGCATGGGATTACTATGACGTTTCAACTGCGCAGCTGAAACCATGGCTCGACCCGTTGAATCTTGGCGTTTCCCGTTGTTCTGGATTTGATCCGTATCAAATTTCGGAAACTGTTTATACCAATGTGCAAACCATTGATACTCTGTGTCGTTACAATTTTTGTGATAGGGTGCAAGGCGAGTGGACTTCGGCAAACGAAATGGGATGGGATGCCTTTGCGGAACGGTGCGCAGTTCGAAAATCTATCTATGATATTACATTTTCGGGCAAAATCGATACAACTGAACATTTGAGTGACGTTAGTTTTTGCGTATGGCAGGGAACGCAATCGCCTGAAACACTGCTGTTTTCTGTCGAAATGGATAAGTCTATGATTCAGGATTCAGCAAATGTGTATGTGAAACTCCCGCATCCAATTTCTGTACAGGGACTTTGTTGGATTGGTTACAAAGTTCAACATAATTCGCGTGCTTTTGTTGGGTATATAGCGAAAGCTGCTCTCAATGGCGATTTGTATGTGAAACATCCTGCATCTTGGGTTTCCACCGATAGGTTGGGCTTTCCTGCGCAACTTGCTGTGTTGGCGCACGTTACTGAAAATCCTGATACGTTACAGGATTTTAGTTATGAAAAACCTTTCTATGCAAATGCTATAGTTGATTCGCTTGGCATGCGGTGTACTGACGAATTGTTTGGCATTGATTCAATAGGAGGAATTCGCACCAATACTCAGTTTATGCAAGTCTCAAACTCATTTCTGTCTAATTGGTCTGGTCCAAACAAAGCGGGAATGACTTGCTTTGCAAACAAAATGACGTTGTTGGAACCGATAGTCCTGCGCGACATCAAACTTGCCGTTTCTGAAGTACCTAATAAATTGTGTCATACGGAATTGTGTGTGTGGAATGCTGATTTTTCAAAAAAAATACATCATACACAAATTTCAAATGCCGAATTGCTTCCGAATTATTTCAATCGTGTGTATTTGGATACATTATTATATATAGATTCCTCGTTTGCGTATGGAGTGTGCTTCGATTCGGCTGATTATCAATCAAATATATCATTATTGCAGTATTATGATTCCGAACCAGCAGTTGATGGCTATTTTTGTGTGAATGGCACATGGCAGTCATATCAGGATGTGGGCATACCATATAATATTGGTATTCAGCCTATTGTAACAAAGAGTCAATATCATTATCCATTGAATGTTGCCGAAGTTTTCCGTTATCCCATTCGATGGACATCGCAGCAGGAGCTTCACGACAAAGTCTCAATTGTGGTTTACCCATCGATTTGTACTACACATATTTCTATTCATTTGCAACAAACAGTATATGCCACAATTGAAGTACATATATATAATGTACGAGGTGAGGAAGAATCCCGTGGGGTGTATGCAATGCAAGATGGAAAATTTACTATACCAATGAATGGTTTATCCGCTGGCGTATATGCTATTCAAACATTTGTAGGCGACCAAGTGTTTTGGAATAAGGTTATTCATTTGAAAGAATAGCAATATAAAAATGCAAGAACTCCAAAATTTATTTTGTTCCATTTCTTTCGTCGGCGAAAGAAACGGAACCCAAAGAAAGGCCGCCGACGGACCCGCTCGGCTAAAAATCAACTGCGTTCCACTAAAGGCGTTGAAGTGCCAC
>DFGI01000037.1 GCA_002371705.1 Bacteroidales bacterium UBA3754 | reverse complement strand
AGTTTAGCAACACCATAAGGGCTTCTTGGATAGAATGGAGTTGTTTCAGATTGAGGAACCTCCTGAACTTTACCATATAATTCAGAAGTAGAAGCTTGATAAATCCTGGTTTTATTTTCAAGTCCTGCTAATCTAACTGCTTCAAGAATTCTTAAAGTTCCTAATCCATCAACTTCACCAGTATATTCTGCTGTTTCAAATGAAACTTGCACATGTGATTGTGCTGCAAGATTATAAATTTCATCAGGTTTGACAACACCTATTATCTTAACAATTGACATTGAATCTGTAACGTCGCCAAAATGCAAATGAAAATTCGGAATACCTTCAAGATGCGAAATACGTTCACGATTATCAACCGACGAACGTCGAATCACGCCATGCACATCATATCCTTTCTCGAGAAGAAATTCGCTCAAAAACGAGCCATCCTGTCCTGTAACTCCAGTTATGAGTGCTTTTTTCATAATTATCGTTCCCCTATTCTTGTATAGACAAAACCCATACCTTCCAATTCTTCACGACTATATATATTACGTCCGTCAACAACCACATTTCCAGCCATAACCTTTTGCACAACGTTCCAAGAAGGCATACGGAATTGCCGCCATTCCGTCATCAATGCCAGAGCATCTGCACCATCAACAGCATCATACAAATCCTTGCAATAAGTAACAACATCGCCTATCCGACGTTTGCACTCCGCCATTGCTATAGGGTCAAATACCCGTACAATTGCTCCAGCCGCCAACAATTTTTCAATCACAATCAACGACGGAGCCTCACGCATATCGTCTGTTTCTGGTTTAAAAGCCAAACCAAGAATTGCGACACACTTACCTTTCACATCGCCAAGCATAGTATTTAGTTTTGTAAACACTATGGATTTCTGCTGTTCATTGACCTGTTCCACCGCTTCAATCACACGCATATTGTAACCGTGTTCAATGCCGGTCCGCACAAGTGCTTTCACATCTTTTGGAAAACACGAACCACCATAGCCACAACCTGCGTATAAAAATTTTGCGCCAATTCTTGTGTCTGTTCCAATTCCACGGCGAACACTATCCACATTTGCGCCAACACGTTCGCACAAATTAGCAATATCGTTCATAAACGAAATTCGTGTTGCAAGCATTGCATTTGCCGCATATTTGGTCATTTCCGCACTTGGAATGTCCATAAAAATCACTCGAAAATTTTGAATCAAAAACGGATGGTACAATTTTGCCATCACCTCTTCCGCTCGTTTGGATTCCGTTCCCACCACAACCCTGTCAGGACTCATAAAGTCCTTTATAGCTGCCCCTTCCTTTAAAAATTCGGGATTCGAGGCAACATCAAACGGGATATCAACCCCACGTTTATTCAATTCTTCCAGAATAACAGCCTTTACTTTTCTCGCTGTACCAACGGGAACGGTACTTTTGGTAACTAAAATAGTGTACTTCTTAATATTCTGACCAAATTGCCGAGCTACAGCCAACACATATTGCAAATCAGCGCTACCGTCCTCATCGGGTGGCGTTCCCACGGCGGAAAACACAACCTCAACATCATCGAGCACCTGAACCAAATCTGTAGAAAACTGCAAACGTCCGTATTCTACATTTCGTTTCACCAATTCTTCCAATCCTGGCTCATATATTGGCATGATGCCATTTTTCAGTTTTTCAATTTTATTTGTATCAATATCCACACAAGTAACGTGCGAACCCATTTCGGCAAAACACGTTCCTGAGACCAATCCGACATATCCTGTGCCAACAATTGCGATGTTCATCTTTCAGTAATTATTAATCTTCTCCGTAATAATGATAGTAACCATAATGATAACCGTAACGATACCCATAGCGTCCGTTATCTTCCTGCGAGCCATTCAATACCAACGCCATATTCTTGAAACGGTTTTCCTCGTACATTCGTTCCAAATCGTCGAGCAAGCCACGTTCCATCAGACCTACACGTACAACGAATAATGTTCTATCCACATATTTTTCAATAATTTGCGTATCTGCAACAATATCAATTGGCGGACAATCAATAATGACATAATCATATTGATTTCGTACTGTTTCCATCAACTGAGCAAACGCATCACTGCCAATCAATTCGGTCGGGTTTGGCGGATTTACTCCCACAGGAATGACATCAAAATTATCATATTCAGGGAAATTCACTATAATGTCCCGAACATCTTCAACTTGACGAACAAGATAATTACTCAATCCAATCTTAGGCGAATTCACATATCGTGAGAGTGTTGCATGGCGCAAGTCACCATCTATCGCCAGTACACGGTATCCTTTCACGGCAAAACTAACAGCTAGGTTCATAGAAAGGAATGTTTTTCCACTACCTTGATTGTACGAAGTAAACAACAGCATTTTGGTATTGTCGTTTTTCGACATAAATTCAATATTCGTACGCAACACACGGAAGGCTTCATTAATAATATTACGTTTATTGCGTCCTACCGCCAAAACAGTTTCTTCCTCTTTCTCCTTCTTGACACGTTTTTTCGCTTTCAGTTGAGGAATTTCTCCTGCGAACGGCAGTGTGAGTTTTTCTATATCCTTACGTCCACGGACGATTGTGTTCATATTCTCCATTAAGAATAGGACCACAACAGGAATCATCAACCCTGCCGCGAATGCCACCAATAGAATGTTTCGCTTATTCGGAGCTGTCGGAGTTGAACCACCCATAGGCGGAGTGACAATACGAGTATTATAAGCTGTAAAAGCTTGTGACAATTCATTTTCCTCTCGTTTTTGGAGCAAAAACAAATACAAGGTTTCCTTGATTTTTTGTTGTCGTTCAACAGAAATCAAATATTTTGCTTGATCAGGATTTGCCGCCATTTGCGCATTCGTTTGCCGTTCCTGTTTTTGAATATTCGCAATTTTAGTATTCAACGATAACATTTGGTTATCAATTGAATTCAGAATTGCCGCACGCATTGCAGCCAACGTTTGGTCTAAATCAACAACCAACGGGTTAGTTTCACTACTATTCGATACAATATTATTACGTTGCAGCAATTTTTCATTGTATTCCGAAATCTGGCTCTCAATACCTCCAGACGTAATACCCGTGTTTGCAGGCAACAATTGGTTCCGATTCGCCGCACTTGTCAAATAATTGCGGACATAGCGAATCATGTGTTGCTGTGTCTGTAAATCCTGTAACAATTTTGCCGTTTCGGAACTCTGCCGCATATACAATTTCGATGCTTCATCAACATCCGCAACAAGGTGCTCGCTCTTAAAGGAAGAAATATCATTATCAACATTTCCCAAATCCGCCTCAATAATATTCAAACGTTCATCTATAAACATTGAAGTGCTGATGGTGATTTTATTTTTATCCTCTACCCAACTGTCATTATATGCAACAATCAATGCATTTAAAATATCTTCTGCACGTTGCGTTGAAACATCTGTATAGGTCAACCGCAATATATCAGCTTCATCATTTAATTGTTTTACCGACAATTTGCTGGAGAACATAGTTGTTGCTGCACGTACACTCTTTTTCGTAACATACAATATCGGGATTTCCTGTCCTGAATACGAATTAGATTTCACAATCATAACTGGCCCGATTGGCGTATGAATACTTTCTCCAATGGTACCTTTATACGTCTGACCCTCGTATATATTTAAACCAGCTTGCAAATCAGAAATTTCTAATTTATCACCATTAAAACGCACGGTAAACGATGCTGACTGAAACTCACCTAAACTGTCAATTGACACATTGTATGGTAAATTTGTTCCATATAAAACTACTTTATGGAAACGTCCGTCGGTAGCATATTGCATATCCAAATGAAGACGGGAAACAACATCCATCATCAGTTTTGGAGACTGAATTATGTATAATTCATTTTGGACTTTGGATTTCATAATCCCCATACCCATATCTTCAACAGCATTTTGAAAAGCCTTTTCGCTTGATTTTGACTTTGTTTCTCCTTTAATAAGAATCTCCGCTGTACGAGTATAAACATTCGGTGTTCGAAGCAAATGAAAAACAGCCACAGACATTGCTAACACTATTGATACAATAAACCAATACCAACGGGAAAGACATAACGCAAAAAAGTCTTTTATCTGAACAAAATCATCGCTTTGATTTTGCGGTTTTACCACTTTTGAAACTTGATTTGCCATACAATCTTAGTTTATAAATAATTGATACAGAAAATTGCCACCGTCACAAAAACGGAAACCATTGACGTCCAGAAATTTGCAGAACGGATATTGTTTCCATTTACGGTAGATTGACGGGTACGCATTGAGTTCGGTTCCACATACACCACATCATTTTGCTGCAAGTAGTACACAGGTGAATCAAACACTTCCGTAGCCGAACATAAATTTATAGTATATGTTTTTTGAACCCCATTTTCATTTCTGATTACGCGAACATTTTCCCGTTTTCCATAAATGCTCATATCTCCAGCCATACTCAAAGCTTCCAAAATAGTGATTTTATCTTGCACGATATTGTATCGACCTGGCTTGGAAACTTCACCCAAAATAGAAATCTGCAAATTCATGTATTCGACTGTTACAATCGGGTCTTTCACAAGATTTTCGGAAATCAATTTATTTTTCACAAATGCCGCGACTTCCATACGTGTCATACCTCCAATATGAAGTTGTCCGACAACAGGAAAATCAATATTTCCCGCACTGTCGATAGTATATCCTGAAACGTTTGTCGTTGCATTATTCGACAACGAAGCTGTTTGTCCAATACGGGTTGAAACTACCGGCAAATTGAACAAATTAGTCAATTGCACATCCTTACTATTCACCAAAATAGAAATCTTATCTTCTGGTTGCAATCGAATTGGAGAATGATTGATGTTCTTCGTTATTGCTGCATTTTGCGTATCTTGAAAATACAAAATCTTTTTAGATGACGAACATGCCGAAACAACAAATAATATGATACAAGCAAAAACTATCTTTTTCATACGTTTACTTCACTTTGAGATTGAACGCCCCTATTCTTTTTATGTAGTTTATTTAGCCCGAAATTCAAAAGCATATAAACTGCAATTGCCAAAAGTAACAAAATCGTTACGTTAACATATTTCGACAGCAACACCATACCAACAGAACAAATAATTGACACCATCAAAATTGCAATCAACGCTACTTGTTGGGAAAACCCCGCATCGAGCAGTTTATGATGTATATGCGTCCTATCGGGCATAAATGGATTTTTGTGGTTCATAATTCGATTGCCAAACACGCGCACCACATCCAAACATGGTATCATAAGCGGCGCAAAAGCAATCACTAACGGATTATAATCAGCTAAAGCCGTCGTTTTTACAGGAACTGAGCATAATTTTATGCTTAAAAAACATATCAACAAACCTGTCGTCAACGCGCCCGTATCGCCCATAAAGATTTTTCGTCCCTGCGATGCGTCGCCAAACACATTGTAATAGAAAAAAGGCACCAACGTTCCAAATGCAGCTATGGCAATTATTGAATACACAAGATTATTCATCATTGAGTAAATCACGCAATAATAAAACAATGCCACGCCACACAAACCAGACGCAAGTCCGTCTATACCATCTATCAAGTTTATAGAATTTATAATAAAAACCACCAACACGATGGTCAACGGAACGCCCAGCCACATTGGAATCCTCATAAGCCCAAGGAAACCATCAAATTGACTAATCCAAATACCAGAAGCGACTAACATTATTCCTGAAATAATCTGAGCAACAAATTTCGCGCTATAACGCACCCCAATTAAATCATCACACATTCCCACCAAATACAATAGTATGCTGGAACTTGTCATCAGCGAAATTTCTGTCAAATACGGATAAAAACGATGCAACACACCAACTTTTTCACTCCACGACGTAACACCAACCAACAGAGCCAACGTACATATCACAACCGGACAAAACGCAATGCCACCCAACCGAGGAACAGGAAGGTGATGAATCTTCCGCTCATCGGGAATATCAAATAGCTTTTTTCTGAATGCGACCAACAATATCTTCGGAATCACAAATCCCGTAATCATCGCATTCAGCAGAAACACACACAAGTCAATTATCCACCAAGACATATTGGCCCAATGTCTTTTTTTACAAAAATAGGAAAATAAACGTAACAAACAACACCGAAACATTTATTTTCTTCAGACTTTTTTATTTAATCATTTGTTTAAATCATTTTTTTAATATCTTTGCAAAAATTCAATATGGAAACAGAGAAAAAAATCAAATTAGCTGCTCGGAAAGTGTTTCAAGCAAAAGGCTACGATGCGGCACGGACAAGGGACATTGCCGAAGAAGCTGGCGTAAACCTTGCTCTTATCAACTATTATTACAGAAGTAAAGAAGCCTTGTTCAACGAAATAATGCAAGAAAATTTGGAGCTTTTTCGAAAAAACCTCTATTCCATAACTAACGACCCAAACACAACTCCACAAGAAAAATTAGAATTAATTGTGGATAATTACTACAACATTTTCCAACAAGAACCTGCATTTCTGACCTTTATATTTAAGGAAATAACAAACAGAGACAAAACTTTTGTCAAGAAACTCAACCACCGTGGAATTCTTCGAAATAGTTTCTTAGAAAAACAACTTGTGCAAGCAGGGAAAAGCAAAGATGAAATAAACCAAATATTTATAAACATCGTATCACTTGTGATTTTTCCGTTTATTGGCAGCCCTATCATTCGGAAAATATGCGAACTCAACAACGATGGTTTCAAAACAATGATGGACACACGAAAAAAAGAAATTCCTTTGTGGATAACCAATATGTTTAATCTTTAATGAATAAAACATCTCGTTTACAAAACAAATTATTACTTTTGCCACACTATGAATAAATTAAATCTACATTTAGGTATCGACATCGGCTCAACAACAGCCAAGGCTGTTGCCACGCAAGCTGGGAAAATCGTTTACACTTCATATCAACGTCACAACACACGCATCAAGGAAAGTTTGTTGGATATACTGAACGAAATAAAGAAAAAGTTTCCAAATGACACTGAAATCTCGTTTTGCTTGACTGGTAGCGCAGCCATGGGTATTGCCGAAGCGCAGAAATTGCCATTCATCCAAGAAGTGATTGCCGCATCGGAGGTTATTCAAAAGAAATATGAAAATGTCCGCACGTTGGTTGACATTGGTGGCGAAGACGCAAAAATCATTTTCTTTGAAGAAGGGAAATCCCCCGACATACGTATGAACGGCAGTTGTGCAGGCGGGACTGGCGCATTTATTGACCAAATTGCCACATTGTTGAATGTGGAAACTCAAGAATTGAACAATCTTGCGGAACAATCAACGCAAACATACACAATTGCATCGCGGTGCGGCGTTTTTGCAAAAACCGATGTGCAAAATCTCATCAGCCGAAAAGTACCTATTAGCGACATAGCCGCTTCGGCCTTCCACGCTGTTGCGTTGCAGGTTATCAATGCATTGGCACGGGGAATCGATATTCGTCCGAATATTTTATTCATTGGAGGTCCGTTGACTTATATTCCTGCTTTGCAGAAAATTATGCGAAATTTAGTCGGTTGTACGGAACAAGAAGCTTACGCGCCCGACAATAGTCAATTGTTCCCAGCCTGGGGATGTGCAATTGTTGCGGAGGAAAGTGAATCTTCTTTCAATATTCAACGTCTTTACGATAAAATAGCAGGGACACACAATATCACCGCAAAAAACCGTTTGGAACCTCTGTTTGAGAATGTTGACGATTTCCAAGGCTGGAACGAGCATCGCAGAATTGTGAACATTCCTGAAGCAAACGTTGCTCCCGACCAAGACGAAATTGATGTATTTTTGGGAATCGACAGCGGTTCAACCACCACAAAAGTCGTATTGCTTGACAAAGATGGAAAACTCATTGCTTCGCACTACGACACGAACAAGGGAAATCCAATAATGGCGGTGAACAATGGTTTGGAAGAATGCTGCAAAGACTTGAAATGCACATCGTTACGAATCCTACGTTCGGCTGTCACAGGTTACGGTGAAGACTTGATTCGCGCCGCATATAAAATGGACGAGGGAATTGTTGAAACTATAGCCCACACGACTGCCGCAAAAAAAATAGAACCAAACGTTTCGTTTATTCTTGACATTGGCGGTCAGGATATGAAAGCGATTTTCATCAAAAATGGTTCTATTCAAAATGTTGAAATAAACGAGGCCTGCTCGTCGGGTTGCGGTTCGTTCATCCAAAATTTTGCACAAACGCTTGGTCATACGGCGGAATCGTTTGGAAAATTAGCATGCTATGCGCCAAAACCTTGCGATTTAGGTTCCCGTTGTACCGTTTTTATGAATTCCCAAGTAAAACAAGCTCTTCGGGAAGGTGCGGAAACATCGGAAATTGCGGCAGGTTTAGCATATTCTGTCATCAAAAATGCGTTGTTCAAAGTTCTGCAAATCAAGAATATGAACGTTCTTGGCGAAAAGATTTTGGTTCAAGGCGGCACATTCAAAAATCCTTCGATTTTCCGGGCTATGGAAAAACTCACGGGAAAATCAATTTACAGTTCCAACAAGCCTGAACTAATGGGCGCACTTGGTGCGGCGTATTTCGCACAAACCTGCTACAACAATAAACCAGAAGCATCGTCTTTCATAGGATACGCGAACCGCCACGAAGCGTTGTCATACACAACAAAACAAATCAATTGTAAAGGTTGTTCCAACTGCTGTACCGTAACGAAATTTACATTTGCGAACGGTTCATTCCACTTTTCGGGAAATAAATGTGAAAAAGTGTTCACCTCGAAAGGAAACACGGCGGAACGCGGCGAGAATCTGTACGAATTCAAATATGATTTGCTGTTCAACCGCGATATGAATGCATTGAACGATGTGAAAAATGTGCGAATTGGCATTCCAAGAATTTTGGGAATGTATGCAAACTTCCCGTTCTGGAACACCTTATTCACCCATTCGGGAATTGATGTGGTACTTTCCGACGAATCTACGATGAAAATTTTCATCAAAGGACAAGGTACAATTATGGCCGACAACATCTGTTTTCCTGCAAAACTTGCCCACGGTCACATATTGAACCTTGTGGAGAAAGGCGTTGACAGAATTTTCTATCCGTTGGCAATTTACGAAGAAAATGAGTTCAAGGAATCGAAAAACAGCTACAACTGCCCTGTCGTTTCGAGCTATTCCGAGGTGCTCGACAGCGCAATTCCATTAGAAAAACGCAACAACATACCTTTGGACAAACCCATCATCACATTTAGGGACGAAAAACTGCTACGAAAAAATTGCTGGGATTACATTAAACAATTCAACGTAAACAAAAAGATTTTCGAGGCGGCGTTCGACGAAGCGCTCCGGGAACAAAAACGTTACCGCGAACAATATAAGAAAAAAGGGTTCCGCATTTTGGAACGTGCAAAACAAGAAGGTCGTCCTATTGTGATGCTGGCTGGCCGTCCATACCACACCGACCAACTTGTGCACCAAAAAACCTCACAAATTCTGTCTGAATTAGGTGCAAGCGTTGTAACAGAGGAAATAGTGACTAATCTACAAGGACTGTCGTTGAAAGATTATCTGCACGTTGCACAATGGACCTACCCGAACAGAATTATGCGTGCCGCACAATGGGTTATCAACAATGATGAATACGACATTCATTTTGTGCAGATGAACTCCTTCGGATGCGGTCCCGACAGTTTCTTGTCAGATGAAATAAAAGAATATTTCGAGCAAGCAAAAAAATCATACACTTTCATCCGTGTTGATGAGATAAACAGCACAGGATCAATGCGTTTGCGTCTTCGTTCACTTATTGAAACAATTCAATTAGGCAACGGAAACAACCATGAAATGGGCGACCGTGTGATTAAGAAAACGCCTCCGTTCTTAGAAAACGACAAAAAGCGGCAGATTTTGGCACCATTCTTCACAAAATTCCATTCTCCGCTTATTCCGTCGATATTTGAATGTTTGGGCTACCATATGGAAACGTTGCCAGTTTCCGACAAGGAATCGGTGAATATTGGTTTGGCAAACACAAACAATGAGATTTGTTTCCCTGCCACATTGGTGATTGGAGATATTCTTAAAGCCTTAAAATCAGGAAAATACGACTTGAATAACACGGCAGTTATAATGACGCAGACAGGAGGTCAATGTCGTGCCTCGAATTATTTAGCTTTAATTCGCAAGGCGATTCTCAATAGCGGAATCACCAATGTACCTGTGATTTCGTTTGCAACCGGTGGCACGCAAGACAATGAGCAACCAGGATTTGAGCTGTCGTGGACAAAAGTTGTGAAACTTATTATCGCGTGCGCATTATTCGGCGATGTGTTGTCGAGAATGCACTACGCCACAATCGTACGTGAGAAAGAGCCGGGCGGAACAGAAAAACTTACCCAAAGTTATTTGGATACGGCTGCCGAAATTGCCCGTCACAACGACCATGTTGGCATTATCCGACTGCTTTCGAAAGCTGTTGCTGATTACAACAATATGGCGTTAGATAATTGTCCACGTCCGCAAGTCGGCATTGTTGGTGAAATTTACCTGAAATACAATCCATACGCAAATATGCACATTGCCGATTGGTTGATTTCGCAAGGCATTGAACCTCGTTTCCCCGATTTGATGGATTTCTTCACACAAGAATTCATCAACTTGAAAGTAAACACAAAACACAATCTCCGAACAACCAGCCTTGGCACGAAGATTTTTGCCGATTATCTGCAACTCCGCTACGACAGATTTGAACAGAAAGTCGAGAAAATCGCTTCAAAATTCAAATATTACCGTCCGAAAAACAACATTCGAAAAGAAGCGGAAAACGCGGAACAGGTACTGAGTTTGGTAAATCAATTTGGCGAAGGATGGCTGATTCCAGCCGAGATTGTCAGTTTTTCGAAAGAAGGTGTGAACAATATTGTGAGCGTACAACCGTTTGGGTGTATTGCCAATCACATCATTTCAAAAGGTATTGAAAAGAAAATCAAAACGTTATATCCTAAAACGAGTATTTTGTTCCTCGA
Source organism: Bacteroidales bacterium UBA3754 (assembly GCA_002371705.1). Taxonomy (GTDB): domain Bacteria; phylum Bacteroidota; class Bacteroidia; order Bacteroidales; family UBA1715; genus UBA1715. The sequence continues at coordinate 28,457 of DFGI01000037.1, read as the reverse complement.
CTTTGACGGTGGCACGAGTGAGGTAAACGTTCAAAACCGCCTTCACTTCCTTGCACAGAATGCGAAAAATGAATTCGAAGCAAGTCAGAAATAGTTTTTGTAATGGATTGGACATTAGTCCAATTCATTCCAAAAATCAAAATAATTAAACCATTGTTCGGGATATTTCTTGACAATTGATTCCAATAACGAAACATATTGTCTGCCATAGTGTTCCGCTTTTTTCACAGAAGCTTTTTCATTTTCCAAAGGTTGTAATTTTGATACGTAACCATGATACGACAATCCGTTTCCCTTCAATATAAAAATGCAATACACGGGAACGTCCATTTGCGCAGCAAGGCGAAACGTGCCTATTGGAAATTTGGCATCCTTGCCAAGAAATTCACACTGATATGATTTAGGACTGCCAAGCAATCTATCACAAGGAATTGTCACTATCTCCCCTCTATCGAGGGCATTTTTTATAGCAAACAGGTGCGACATATCATCGGAAACGGGAATCAGATTCAAATGCGATTTTTTGAACGACTCCGCCCGATGTTTCTGCATTTCTCGGGTTTCACCGCCATACACCAAGCCGTTCATATTCTTTTTATCCTGCGGCATACATATTCCCGCCAACTCAAAATTACCAATGTGCGCGCTCACCACAATAATACCTTCAGGCTTATCCATCGCCCGATTAAATTCCTCAAAATTATCAATAGTAATATTGAATTGTTTAGTATTTCCAGCCAATACGGCAAATTTATCAAGCACCACCCGACCAAAACACAAATGACTTCGGTATGTACTCCAAAACGCCTGCCACCAATTTTTGCCAAAACGACGACGAAAATAACAATACACAGCTTTATACGCTTTCCGGCCGAAAAGCATATAAAACGGTATAACCACATATAAAACAGGATAAATACAGGTTACGCGGACATGCGACAATATCCAAAACAAATATTTTTGTCCAAACGCACCGCCGCCCGTCCTGCCTTTCCACTGACGGTTTGCTGGTGCCATTTTATTGTATTTTATTTGCTATAAAATCGTAGAATTGCGAAAGAGTATGCACATCTTTCATATCCTCTGGTTTGATTTTGAAACCGAAATGGCTTTCCACAATCACCACAATATCAACAAAATCAAGGCTATCGATACCTAAATCCTCGCGTAAACGAGCATTATCGTTAATTTTCTCAGCATCAATTTCAATTTCATCAACTAAAAATTCGTTTGTAATCTTTCTAACTTCCTCGCGTGTCATCACTTAAATTTTTATACGGCAAAAGTAGTTAAATATAATTGTACCATAACTATTTTTTGAGAAAAGTTATTCCGATTCTCTATAAAACATCAAACAGCCAAGCAAATACGCCAACAGTCCATTTATTTTTCAGCCTCGTATCACAACGTAAGCCGAAAGGTATCGGCCAATGGTGATTTTTGGAAACAAATACGAGAATTCTATAACATCGCCAAGGCACCTACGCCATCATCAGAAATATTCCGAAGAACTCTTCATATCTATCTTGATGTCGCTCAACATACTTGCTTTGATTTTGAGGGTGAATTCCCATCGCTGGCGGTCGCCAAGCGGCACCCACGTAAACTGCATATCCCAGCAATGCAAGTCGCGATAGACTTTCAATGTGGTGTATGAGATGCCACGCTCTTGGAAGTCCCAACCCGTTGAAAACGACACGTTCCAATTCTTGGTCAAACTTACTTTGCCGCTTGCGGTAATTGTTTGAATAATATTATTAGAAACGGAATCCAACTGGTTATTGTAGTCATAATAATATTTGCGCGGAATACTCAACGAATATGAAACGCTCAAATTCCACGGCACATCCCAATAGGAATACATTTCGTCAACAGGCACCGAAACATCTTCGGTCTTGTCTTTTATCGGTCCAAACGTATATGACAACGAAGTTGCCCACTGATCCTGCGTTTTTCGCCACAAAGTCCCGTAACGGTCTATCATATAATTATTTACACGAACTTGCGTTTTCCCACTGCTGGTAGTTTTCTCACCAATGGCATACGGATCGAATGTGGCTGAATATCTGAGTGTTAAGCGGTTCAGAATAGTGGAATATCCACTCAAGCTAATCAAACTCATCCGTAACGAATCTGCCGCAAAGTTGTACGAACCATTCAACGACAAACTTTCTATCAACTTGATTTTCTTCGTGCCCGTCACAGTGTCGGTTTTACTCCGAACTTTCGCTTCAACATTGTTGCCCAACGAGAACGACAACGTACTTTGTTTTTGAGAAGACGGAACTCCGTAAATTCCTTTTTCAAAGAACGAATACGAAGCAATTTCGCCTTCCGCATTTTTTGCATAGGTGCTATAATATCCGTATTTCGCTGCCGAAAAATCTGGCGTGAGCGAATACGAAACACTTGGCGTAATAACGTGGCGAATCGCTTTTAGCACCTCGCTTCTAAATCGGTACATTCCATAAATTTTGGTACTTGCACCCACTCCCACCGAATAGTTATACACGCGGCTGAATTCCGAAAGTGTGTCAACCCGCACGCCACCAATAATCGTGTCGTTTTTCGTGTATTGAATGTACGAATCATCCCATTCCTTGTTCAACTTAGTTGTGTACCATCGTTCCTGATAATTGAACGACGGCGATATTGTAATGTATTTCAACACTTTAAAACTTGCAGAAACAGGAATCGTGTGGTTAATGCCACTTTGGAACAAATCCAACGTTTCCTTGCGATAAAAATTCGAATCTAATTTGGCATTTACCAGCTTATTCTGCATTTCTCCCGTATATGAAAGACCTATCTTCTCATAAAAACGTTCTTTTCCAACCGCATGTTTTCGTTTGAGTGGCGTAAATGTTGAGGCAGTCAGACGGATTTGCGGCAATGTCAACGTGATGGTGCTGTCAATATTGTTTTGGCTATGCGACAACGATGCGGAGAACGACAGCGGCGTGCCTGCGAATTTTTTGCTGAAATAAATATTCGAACTGATTTGGTTATTCAAATATTCACTGGTGCTGTACGTATTTTGCTTCGCGTAGCCAGCCGAACCATAGTTCACGCTTGCGCTGAAATTCGGACTGTATGGCGATTTCTGCGTTTGATTGTGCGTCCATTTCACATTGAACGTTGGAGCCTGTCTAATTTCATTCGTCACCAAACTTGCATATGTCACCGAAAAATTACCATTAAAACGATAACGGACCTTGTAATTCGATGCAACCGAAGTTCTCCAGCTTCCAAGCGAATAAATGTCAGAAAGCCATTTGAAATCAACATACTCACTGATTCCGAAATATAATCCACCATTTCTGAAATAAAACCCTTTCGCCGACTCCTCGCCTATCGTCGGAATTATAATACCATTCGAACGTCCCTTGGTTATGGGGAAATAACCAAACGGTATAACCACAGGAATTGGAATTTCGTCAACCACAACCCACGACGGGCCAAACACAATTTTATCGTCAACCACAACCTTTCCTTTGGTCATTTCAACATAAAAATGAGGATTTTTCTCATCGCAAGTGGTGTATTTTCCATGCTGCACGTGGATTTCCTCGTTGCTATGGATTTTCGTTCGACCGCCGTGCAGATACGCCTCGTCCTGCTGCGTTCTAATGCCAAAAGCCAAACCTTTTTTTGAATCAAAATTATATCGCATGGAATCTGCGTCAAACACATCGGAATTATCTTTGTACACAGGCGTTCCGTTCATTTTATTGGTGGAATCAGGCAAGCCTTTTGCAAAAACTTCACGTTTATCAACATCCAACTCAATAAATTCCGATTGCAAGTCAATATTTTCATATTTAACTTTTCCATCACCATACGTTTGCACCGTACTGCCAGAAATATTGAAGATAATGGAATCTTGCGATGAATACGTCACTGGACTATCAAGTCCACTACTCTTTTTTTTCGGTGCGTTTTCATTTTTTTTCGACAACGTATCTTGCGTCTGCACAGCCGTGGAATCTTGTGCAAACACGGAACACAAATATGCACTTAGAAAAAGTGTTAGAAAAAAATATTTAAAACTTTGTTCCTGCAAGTCGTTAAAATGCTATTTTTGTATGAATAACAATTCGGTTATTCACACGGCAAAAATAATTAGAAAAATTCAATCTTTGTAATAAACTCATAGGAATACTTTATAACACTATGCGAACAATTTCATCCATACATATAATATTTGTTTCAATATTGATGTTTTTCACGATTATGGCACAGGCGCAAACCAACGCCTATTCAGTAAAAACAGTAGTAATTGATGCCGGACACGGAGGGAAAGACCCTGGGGCATGCGGAAAATTCTCACAAGAAAAAAACATAGCTCTTTCAGTGGCTCTCAAAGCTGGCGGGCTCATTTCGATGAACTGTCCCGACGTAAAAGTCATCTACACCCGTAAAACCGACGAATTCATTGAATTGCACAAACGAGCGGAAATTGCAAACAAGGCAAAAGCGGATTTGTTCATTTCCATCCACGTGAATGCAAACACGAATCCCAATTCAAACGGAACGGAAACGTTTACTATGGGTGTGGCAAAAAACGAAGCGAATTTGAGGGTTGCTAAAGCAGAAAATGACGTAATCTCTTTAGAATCAGATGCTTCACAATACCAAGGAATGTCGGCAAACGACAACGAAGCGATTATCCTACACAATTTGCAACAAGGCGCATTCTGCGACAACAGTCTTGCGTTTGCGGGTATGATACAAAATAGATACAAAGAAGACGTTGGACGAAAGGACCGCAGCGTTCAGCAAGCAGGATTTCTTGTGCTATGGAAAACTGCTATGCCAAGCGTTTTAACAGAAATTGGGTTTATTACAAACGAAGAAGAAGAGAAATGGCTGAACAACAGCGACAATCAGGCGGAACTGGCATACGCAATCTACCGCGCGTTTGTTGACTACAAAAAATATATTGAAAAACGTTCCAACGGTGAAATCACCCATAATCCACAAACAGAACAAAACGTTGCGCCGTCGCCAAAACCAGCGCCGGCACCTTCGCCTGCAAAACCAACAGTGAACAACAACAATAAACCAGCACCAAAACCAACCCCTGCGCCTGCTTCAAAAACAGAATCATACATATATTATAGTATCCAAATTGGAGCCGGAAAAGATAAAATCGCCACCACACCAGAAAATTTCAACGGACTCTCAAACGTTTTCTACATTGAAGAAGACGGATTGTTCAAATATTATTGCGGCAAAACTTCTACATATAAAGAAATCACACTACTTTTGCCTGAGGTTAAAAGTAAATATCCTTCTGCATATGTGGTCGCTCGTGACAACACGAATAAAAAACTACAATTAACGGAAGCAAGACAAAAAACTAAATAACAAAGAATGGAAAAAGACAAAGCAATAAAAATCGGACTTCTTGTAGCTATCATCGCAGGTATTCTTATTTGGGGCATTAATTTCTGCAAAGGGAAAAATATTTTCACACGTGAAAATATATACTACACTACATACAACCAAGTTGAAGGTCTTCAGAAAAACGCGGCTGTGCTTCTTCGAGGCTACAAAATCGGTCATGTTAAGGATATTTACTTCACATCTTCGAAATACGACCAACTTACCGTTGAACTCAGCATCAATTCCGATATTTTCTTGCCAACCACAACCGTAGCGAAGATTTTCAGCTCCGATTTATTGGGTTCGAAGGCTATTGACATCATATTACCAGAGACAACAACAAGTGAACCAATCAGTTACGTAAAAAATTTCGACACCCTAAATTCCGCCATCGAAGCATCTATCACCGACCAAGTTCGTATTGAAGTGGCTCCGCTGAAAGCACAGGCCGAAAAATTGTTGGAAAGCGCAGCTGTAGCCATCGACCAAATCAAATATGTTGTCAACGAATCAAATGGTGAAGAACTACGCCGCTGCTTTGTGAAATTACAAGGTGCAATCGACGCAATCCATCATTCCGGCGTGACATTGGACACAATTATGACCAACGGTGACGAAAACATCCAACGCATTTTAGCGAATGTAAATGGCATCACGACCAACATAAACGAACATTCCGAAGAAATTGGTACTATCATCGCAAACTTTTCGAGCATGACCGATTCAATTTCAAAGGCAAATATTACCGAGACGCTCGTAAAAACCGAAAGTGCAGTCACCGAATTGAACCAAATGTTGCAACAAATCAACAGCGGACAAAGTTCTATTGGTGCTTTAATAAACGACAAATCACTGTACAACAACTTGGATCAAGCGTCAACCCAATTGAACTCACTCCTAATTGACGTTCAAAAACATCCAAAACGCTACGTTTCATTCCCGATTTTCGGTTCATCAAAAGAGAAAAAAGAAAAAGATTAATTCGAGAAATATCGACTCGTAATTATATGATAATTATCAGTTTATTACTATTGTTGTATAATTTATTTACAAATTCATTATACAATAGTTTTACATTTAGTCATTTCTAAACACATTATCGAAATCTTTAATTTAACCTTGCACCACCAACTGCAAAGAAATCAATAAGATAGATATAAAATACTGAATATCAATACATTACAAAAAAAGATTATTTTTTCTAAAAAATTAAAATGCTGAAATACAATACCCTATACAAAAAATGAAAAATGCAAGCCATTTTGAGATTTTTTTTTGAATTTTTATTAGCATCTTTGTTGAACAATAAAAGAGGTAATAAATAAAGAAATGGAAACTCAGGAGATATCGAAGGGACACGAGGAAAAATGGGCTGAATGTCTGGCTATTATCAAAGACATTTTGGGCCCTGACCAGGCACAAAGTTACCGTACATGGTTTGAGCCAATCAAGTTTGTGGATTGGTCAGAATCAACCAACCAACTGACAATTCAAGTACCCAGTGAATTCTATTATGAATATCTGGAAGAGAACTACATTGATTTGATCAGTCGTGTGTTGCACAGAGTTTACAACCAAAAAGTTACTCTTAAATATAATGTATGGGTTAAAACAGAACAAAAAACTGGTAGAGTAATCACAACCACGCACACAGGAAAAAACACACCTGCACAAAACATTCAACCAGCCCCGACGTATATTCCGAATTCTAATATAATTAAGGATCCATTTATACTACCTGGCGTGAAGGGTGTGATTGAATCACAATTGAACCCGACGTACACATTTGCTAATTTCGTTGAAGGCGATTGCAATAAACTCGCCCGCACCGCAGGTTTGACAATTGCACGCTATGCGGTAAAAACAACATACAATCCTTTACTTATTTATGGTAAATCTGGTTTGGGAAAAACACACTTAATTCAGGCAATCGGTTCGGAAATCAAGGAATTGTACCCAAAGAAAAACGTGCTCTATGTTGATGCCGACACGTTCGAAAGACAGCATACCCAAGCAGCTATCGAAAACCACAGAAACGACTTCTTGCATTACTATCAAAATATAGACGTTTTGATTATTGACGATGTTCAGTTGTTCAAGGACAAAGTAGGGACACAAAACGCATTCTTCCAGATTTTCAATTACTTACATCAAAAAGGAAAACAAATCATTTTGTCGTCAGACTGTCCACCTGTTGAAATGCAAGGTTTGAACGACCGTTTGCTTTCACGCTTCAAATGGGGTTTGTCGGCAGAACTTACCGTTCCAAATTTTGAAACCCGCCTTGAGATTTTGAAACAAAAAATCCAAAAAGAAGGCATCGAAATTGACGAGGAAGTTATGGAATACATTGCCAACCATATCACATCAAACATCCGAGAATTGGAAGGCGTGTTGATTTCAATTTTGGCTCAAGCAACCATCAACAAAAAACAATTGAGTCTCGACCTTGCGAAAGACGTGGTTGAAAAGTTAGTAAAAAGCACCCAACAAGATATTTCCATCGAATTTATCAAAAAAACGGTGTGCGACTATTTCAACATCGCTCCAGACCAACTGAAATCAAAGACAAGAAAAAGAGAAATTGTGCAATCACGACAAGTTGCAATGTATTTTGCAAAAATATACACGAAAAACTCTCTTGCCTCAATAGGTTCGCAAATCGGCGGCAAAGACCACGCAACTGTGCTCCACGCATGCAAAACGGTCAACAATCTTATGGAAACCGACAAACGCTTCAAAAAATATATTCTTGATTTAGAGAAACGTTTCAAACTACAATAACAAAAAGACGACTTCGGTCGTCTTTTTTTTTATCTTCCGATTTCCTATCTTTACCCCGCAAAACTTTTCGATTATGAGGATAGCAATTTTCGGAACAAATATCTCATCGGATTTCAAGCAGAAAGTCGAAGAAGTCATACACAGCTTCATCACAGCAGGATTTGATACAATAATCCACAAGGATTTCAAAGAATATCTGCAATCCAGCAGTTTTAGTATCAACAACACGAACGTTTTTACCGATCTACACGATAGCAACGCCGATGTGCTGATTAGTTTGGGAGGCGACGGAACATTTTTGAAATGCGCACACCTCTGCTACAAGGAACGCATTCCGATTGTTGGTATCAATTTCGGGAAATTAGGATTCCTCGCACAAACAAATCCCAACGATATCGACCAAATCATAAAACTACTGAAGGAAAAACAATACACGTTGCAAAAACGGACGTTGTTGGATTTTTCATATAAAAACAAGTCTAAAAAATTCTCAGGCATTGGTTTGAACGAAATCACGTTGCAAAAAAGCAACGCTGTGAAACTCATCAAATTAAACGTCTATGTTGACAATGATTTTCTCTGTTCGTTTTGGGCAGACGGTGTTGCCATAAGCACACCAACTGGTTCCACGGGCTATTCACTGAGCTTAGGTTCACCTATACTCACCCCCGACAACCATTCGTTCATTATCACTCCTATCGCCCCACACACATTAAATATTCGTCCGATTATTATTCCCGACGACAAAAAAATCACTATTGAGGCAACTGGAGACTTCACGGAGTTCTTAATTTCCAATGACTATATAAGTCAGATAGTTAGACACAATCCGACCATCAATATCAAGAAGTCTAGACACACAATTTCAACAATTGAATTCCATTCAAAAAATTTCTTTGGCACATTGCGGGAAAAACTAAACCTTGGTATGGACATAAGAAAATAGCATTTCATAGTACGGAATTTCAAAGAAAATAGTATATTTGCATATTAATTTGTTGTATGCAGGGACTAAAGAACAAAATACTGGCTGTTGTAGCTCTGATTCTCATCTCATCTTCGTTCGCATTAGGACAAGATAAAATGTGGAAAACCTATCCATACGAGCTCATCGGAGGTTTCGGACCTTCGTTTATGCTTGGAGAACTTGGTGGTGGTCCTGGAGTAGGACGAAATTCAATCATCGATTTGGACTTCCTTTCTACACGTTTTGGAGGAACTATCGGACTTCGCAAAACATTCAGGGAACGTGTATCTTGGCAAGTCGCATTCACAACTGGTATGTTGTATGGTAACGACAACAAAACTACCGAATATTTCCGTTCCGACCGTGAACTTTCATTCAGAACGCCAATTCAGGAAATAAGTTTCAGGTTAGACTATAAAATCAGAAAAGAACGGAGCGGTCATATCTATGACCTTCGCGGTGTGCGTGGTCAACGTGGTAGAACAGTTTCCACATACTGTTTTGTCGGCATTGGTGTATATCACTTCAACCCTAAAGCGAAATTGGAAGGTAAATGGGTAGCTTTGCAACCTATTGGTACTGAAGGACAAAACTATATTGAAACACGAAAGCCATATTCGTTGTATCAAGTATGTGTTCCTCTTGGACTTATTGCAAAATATACCGTCAACAAACGTTGGACAATTTCGGCAGAAGCAGGCTTGAGATTCTTGTTCACCGACTATCTTGACGATGTTAGCACGACCTACGCAAATCCTGATTTGGTGGCTCAAAATGCGCCAAAAGAAGTACCTAGCACTTCTGCGAAATTGGCTGCCGACCCGAATTATGTTGGACACTGCTACGAAAATAATGGTCCTTACCACTACTACAATGAACAACGTGGCGACCCAAATGATAGGGATTTTTATATGTTTGTTATGTTTTCCGCTCATTATAAAATGAAACAAACTAAAGAAGGTTGGCCTTCGTTTAGAAAATAATCCATCAAAATACTAATTATGACATTTTATCGTTTTTCCTAAAATTGTGTCATAATACAATGAAATTCTGTAAGATAAGTCCACTATTTTTTATGTTTGTATTCTTTTGTAATACAACTATTTTGGCGCAACACAAGGATTTTGATGTGGGAATTCTTCTTGGCACTTCTCAATATAACGGCGACATCAACCTTACCCGAGCATATTATTCTCCCCAACCTACCATAGCAGGAATTTTCAAGAAAAACTACAATCCACACTACTCTCTTCGTTTGTGTGCTACTCTTGGGAATTTGAAAGCCGAAGATGAAAATTTCGACAATTCTTACCAGCAAAATCGAAACTATTATTTCGACAACACAAAAATTATGGAGTTTTCGTGCGGTGTGGAATTCAATTTCTTTGAAATCACCGAAGACGCAAAAACGCACAATTTCTCTCCGTATGTAACATTTGGGCTTGGAGCCTTGTATATGGAAAATTCAAAATGGTTCGAAGCAATTGACATTCCAATGGGAATTGGACTTAAATATAAGGTACATCCCCGTTTGGAACTGCGTGGCGAATGGGTGTTCAGAAAAACATTCTCCGACCGCCTTGACCAGCTTGCCGATGCTCCCATCGACGGCTACCAACAGTACAAACAAATCTCATTTCAACGGACAAAAGATTGGTTTTCTGTGCTTGGAATTTCATTACTGATGAATTTCAGCGACTCGAAAGTGCCGTGCCACATTTACGATTTGCGGGTATATAACACAAAGAAAAAACGCTAAGCAAACGGAACTCTATAATCACAACCTGACTTCCACTCGCTGCAACCGTAGGCCGTACTTCCTTTGACAATTTTTCCCTTTCCGCATTTTGGACATACTTGTCCTATTAAAGAATCGTCAACTTGTTGTTGTGTTGCAACTCCTTTTTTCGAAACACCAACAGTTTTTTTCTCCCGTTTTACCTTAGCAGTTTTCTTATCTTTCTCCTCTATCACAGTAATCGCAACACGGCGGTTGGTGTTGTCGCGCAAAACTGTCGTGACAATCTCCAAAACCATGACTTTCAACTCGTCGAGAAACTGTTTCGCAGAATATTTCTTTTGCTCAATTTCACGCAGTTTTTTCTCCCATTTTCCCGTCAGTTCCGCACTTTTCAGTGATTCCTCGTGAATAAGCTGAATCAATTCTATTCCTGTGTCGGTGGCAATTAGATTTTTCTTTTCTTTTACGATGTACCGCCGTTTAAACAAAGTTTCGATTATTGCCGCACGAGTCGAAGGACGACCGATTCCATTTTCTTTTAAAGCATCTCGTAGTTCCTCATCTTCGACCATTTTCCCCGCGGTTTCCATTGCCCGTAACAAGGTAGCTTCGGTATAAGGTTTTGGCGGCTGGGTCCATTTTTCAGCCAAATCAGGCTTATGCGGTCCCGATTCGCCTTTGATAAACGACGGCAGCGTCTTCTCCTCATCTTTCTTTTCCTCGTCGTCTTGACCGACGTTCCCAAATACGACACGCCAACCAGGGCTCAAAATCTGTTTTCCCGTGGCTTTGAACTCATAGTTCCCGACCTTGCCCAAAACCGTAGTCGTTGCAAACTGACAATCGGGATAAAACACGGCGATAAACCGTTTCGCAACAAGGTCGAACACCCGTTCCTCGTTTTGTGACAAGCCGTGAGGCGTGACGCCTGTCGGAATAATTGCATGGTGGTCAGTCACTTTTGACGAATCGAACACTTTTTTGCTTTTGGGTAATTTTTTACCCTTAAACGGCTCCAGCAGCGGCACGTACGACGGCACACCAGCCAAACCGCCCATTATCTGCGGACATTTAGGATAAATGTCATCACTCAAAAATGTCGTGTCAACACGCGGATAGGTTGTAAATTTCTTCTCGTACAAACTTTGAATCAACTGCAAGGTCTGGTCAGCCGAAAACGAGAATTTCTTGTTACATTCCACCTGCAACGAAGTCAAGTCGAACAAGCGTGGCGGTGCTTCCATGCCTTTTTTCTCCGACACGTCGGTCACGGTGAACAGCCCATCTTTTACCTCATCCAAAATCTTTTGCCCCTCTTCCTGCGAAGAAAATTTTCCCGACGTTGCAGTAAACGTCGTTTCACGATACACCGTTGACAACACCCAATACTGTTCGGGCGTGAAATTCTCAATCTGTTGCTGACGATTGACTATCATTGCCAATGTGGGCGTTTGCACCCTACCAATAGAAAGTATCTGTTTGTTTTGCCCATATTTCAGCGTATAGAGGCGTGTGGCATTCATTCCCAAAAGCCAATCACCGATTGCACGCACCAAGCCTGCCTCGTACAGCGATTGATAATTTTCCTGAGGTTTCAGGTTATTAAAACCATCCTTGATAGCATCCTCGGTCAACGAAGAAATCCAAAGCCGTTCCACGGGACATTTCGCCCCGGCCTTTTGCATTACCCAACGCTGAATCAGTTCTCCTTCCTGACCAGCATCACCACAATTTATGATTTTGTCGGCATGTTTCATCAACGTTTCTATCGTGTGGAATTGTTTGGCTATTCCCTTGTCGTCTATCAACTTTATGCCAAACTGTTGGGGAATCATCGGCAACCGCGAAAGCGACCACGACTTCCACAAATCGGTGTAATCGTGAGGTTCCTTCAGTGTGCAAAGGTGCCCAAACGTCCACGTAACCTGATAGCCGTTGCCTTCCATATATCCATCACGGCTTGTATTTGCCCCCAAAACGTGGGCAATATCCTTCGCGACACTCGGTTTTTCAGCAATACAGACTATCATAAATACAAGTACAATTTATGGTTTTGCAAAAGTAATTAAAATTTAGTGCAATAGAAAAAATAATTACCGCGTAGGGCATTATTAATGTGTTTCCCTATGGTTTTTACGTCACAATCCATTGTTTTGTTGTTTTCATAACCACTAAGTTTTATTTCTTTATAGCAAAGAAATATACTTAGTATGCGAAATTTTCGCATAGGGTATTTTTTTTTTGAAAAAAATCGGGGGACTTTCGTTTAATATTTTGAGATTTCTCGCTTTCGCTCGGTCTTGTATTTCTTTCCATCTTTTGCAGTATATTCCAAAATGGAATAAACTGATTTTTCTTGTAATTCACCTTCGTTGAATATATTACGCAAATGTTTGGATATTGCAGGTTGGTTCACACCAAACAACTCCGCAATCTGCTGCTGCGAAAGCCACACAGTTTCGTTTTCCATTCGCACTTCCAACGACACTGTTTCGTTGGGTTGATACAAGATTATTTCGCTTTTTGGGCTTGAATCAATTTCATTTTTCATGTTCACTACTCTTCAATTGGTTGCTCAAAAGTAGCGATTATTTTTGATTCTGCAACCATGCGATACGATTCTGTTTGTTACTTCTTAAAAGATAACCAATGTAGGAACGAAAAAAGGGATTCCCTTCCGGATTTTTCAGCAGATTCCTTGCCTACGGCTGCGGAATGACTACGCCATTGTGAGAGGGGAAAAGAAAGGAGAAAAATGGCAGAGCCATTTTTCTCCTTTCTTTTCCTTTTATTATCCCCCCACCAACCGCGTCATTTCGAGCGGAGCGAGAAATCTGTTTAATTATTGCACCAAAACCTTTACATTTTCCCCCTCAACATTCACATAATACACCCCTGATTTTAGATTTTTGTTTGCAATTTTTTGACCAGAAATCGTATAAACAAACGCCGGTGCTTCGCCGTTGACGAGGATTTGGTTGCACATAGTAGAAATTATTTTTTCTTGTTCCACGTTATTGATTCCCGTTGCTGTACCAGTCGTCCTAAAAGCCCCTGTATATACTTTAAAAACGACATCAACAGCATCTCTTGCTCCATACTTATATGTATAGTTGGTTCCTCCAATCAATTTGGTGGCAGTATGTAAATATCCAGCCACATTGTCTTTTAATTCATATTTTTTTGTACGAGCATGCTGTATATTTTTCACACATCCATCACCATCGAAATATATGGTGCAAAATAGAGATCCGTCTTCCTTTGAAATGACCAATGAATAAGATTCAGCCCCATCAACAAAAGGTAACGAGAATATCGCCTCATTTTGTTTTGGATCTACAAAAACTTCGTCTGCATCCAACGCTGTTGCTTCTGATATACAGTATATATTTTTGAAGGTTCCCCAAACTGCATCTTGTTTATATAATGAAACGCTTTCACATGGCACGTATAACGCCACTTTATTTGCTGTATTAAAATTATTGGCTTGAACAATAGGAGGTATTGGCGCATAACAAATAATATTGGTAAGAAGACCGTTGTCATACACAGTAAAGGCCGACTTTCCAATATTTGTAACGGTACTTGGAATAGTTATAGACCGCAATTCCTGAATGTTATGGAAAGCATAATCGCCTATGCTCGTAACCGATTCGGGGATAGTAAGATAATTCAAGGTCACACAATCTTCAAAAACATTTTTCCCTATATTAGTAAGAGAATTAGAAAGCGTAAGGGAACTCATATTATAACAATATTGAAAAGCATTGTCACCCAAAAATATAACAGAGTTTGGTAAGGTCATTGATCGTAATTCCCCACACTGCTGAAAAGCATAGTTACCAATATAAGTGACTGATTCTGGTATAGTTACAGACCTGAGGTTCCCACACCAAAAGAAGGCTGAATCACCAATACTGGTAACAGATTCTCCGATAGAGACCGATGAAAGATTACGACAACATGAAAAAACGAGATTCGGAATGTTAGTAACTGAATTTGGTATTGTTAGTGAGGTTAATTTTTCTTGTAATTCTTCACGTACTCTGCTAAAACAACTGTACCTCTGGAACCCCCACCCCCCCATTACAGACAGTGGAGCAAAAACACAGTCTCCTAATGCATACTCGCCACCATTAAAATTTTCAGGGAATGTTATATTACTCTTTGCAGCACCAGTATAATATACAAGTGTTTTATCTCTATTGCTGAAAATAAAGTCTCCAATAACTGTTTTACCTCCGTTACATACGTAACGAGCATGTTTGGCGACTCCTCCACAATCATTCGAACCTGCTGTTATATTTAAGGAAGATAAGTTTATAACTTCTACCATTCCATACGTAATATCAAACGCATTTTCCCCTATCGTAAAAACCGATTCTGGAATTGTAACAGAAGTCAATTTGATACATTGTGCAAAAGCCATATTGCCTATGCTGGTAATAGAGTTTGGTATTGTAATCTCTGTCAAACCAGAAGCAGCGAAAGCACTTTCTCCTATAGTGCTAACGGAATTAGACATTGTTACGGAAGTCAGCTCACGACATCCCTCGAAAGCACTCTTGCCAATACTGGTAACGCTCTCTGGAATTAAAACAGAAGAAATGTTTTGATTCTGAAATGCCGCTTCGTCTATGCTAGTAACGGAATATGTGACATTATTGCATGTAACTGAAGAAGGTATTACAATATAACCACTATAATATTGTTTCCGAGAATCCCAACTCCATGAACCATCAGTATAAGTAGCACCATGTGTGACACAGACTTCACTACTACTTGTTATACAATAATATATCCCGTCTATTTGAAAATCGCACAAGCCAAATGCAGCAAACAAGTTACTCGTCACCAAAATTGCCAGAAAGAATAGTAATACTTTTTTCATAGTTTAAATTTTTTATAGTTTATCTCGAAATTACAATACGTTGCCAAGTATCGCCAACCAAAACAAAATACACCCCTGCACACAAGTTGGTATTAGCAATTTTCTGTCCATTAGAATTGATAACAAAAGCAGGCACAACATCGTTTATAAATATCTGTTTACCAACGACATAAACATTAAACACATCATCTGTTTTGTGTGAAACTATTTCTGTTTCTATAGATTCCACACAAGAAATAGTATTAAAATGACTCCAATATAGATCAAATGAATATGTATTACTGTATTCACATGGTACATACAAATGTGCACTATAATTATCGAAAGCATCAAGTAGCATTTGAGGTGGCTTTGGGGCATAGCAAATTACAGTTTTAATAGATTTATCATTTGCAAAAGCCCATTTCCCGATATTAGTAACGGATTTCCCGAAAGAAACAGAAGATAGATTGCTACAACCTGCGAAAGCATCATCACCTATAGCAGTGACAAAATCAGGAATCGTTACAGATGTTAACCCACTACAACCAGAAAATGCATTATCTTTTATGCTGATAACCGAGAATTTATTTCCTGCCACAACAGGTTCTGGAATAACAAAGTCACCCTTGCGTTTTTTATCACTAAAGAAACACAAAACAACTTCCTTCCCGTTACGTACATTATATTGAATATTGTCTTGTGTAAAATATAAATCTGTGTTCGACATATCCAGCGTATCTGGAATTACTATTGATGTCAAATTCTCACATCCAGAAAACGCATAATCACCGATACTAATCGCATTAGGAATAACCACAGAGGTCAGTGATTGGCAACCCGAAAATGCTGCATATCCAACATATGCAAGGGAATCATCTGCTGTAAAAGATGTTAATTTGTAACACCCGAAGAAAGCGTCATTTCCTACCGAAACAACCGAATTACCTACTGCAACAGTTGTCAATCCACTACACTTTGAGAATGCGCCATTACCTATCTCAGTAACGGAATCGGGAATAAATACAGATGTGAGATTATTACAAGCATAGAAAGCATTATCACCAATAGCATAGCAACTATCCGTAAGAGTCTCAGGCAAAATTACATCACCTCCATTTCCTATATATTTTACAAGTGTTTTCTCCGATTTATTAAATAGGAAATCTCCTATTATAGTATCTATCACGTAGTCAGCATAAAATGCGACAAAACCGTTCATTGGAGAACTTTTTGTTATATACAAGGGCGAATAGTTTATAACTTCTTTTAGATTTTCGCACCCATAAAATGCTCTTGTTTCTATATTGGTTACAGACCGTGGAATTGTGACAGAAGTCAAATCTTGGAAATTCGCAAATGCGTAATCACCTATATTAGTTACAGATTCGGGAATCGTAAGTTTTGTCACTTTTCCCCCATCAATGTATAATTGTGTTTTAGACGTCAAAGGGTTAGATTCCGCATCGGCAAATGTGATATTTAACCACGATTCAATATCGTGTATCATAAGTTTTTGCGGACTACACCCCCAAAAAGCATCTGTACCTATGTTGATAATAGATTCTGGAATTGTAATAGAATTAAGATTGCAATTACGGAATGCTTCATCTGCTATACTTGTTACAATTAATGTGTTAACCGTCGCAGGGATTATAATATCTCCCGTATACACATTATTTTTGTTGTACACAACCCGTACTTCTTTATTATTCAATCTTTCATACCGTATCCCATCCTTTTCAAATTCCAATTCAAAAGCGCCTGTTCCTATACCAATAACTGACTCTGGGAGTTCCACAGATGTTAGGCTAGTACAACCTGAGAATGCATAATCTTCTATATTTGTGACCGATTCAGGTATTAATACTGATGACAGATTACTACATTTGGCAAAAGCAGCATACCCTATATTAGTGACTGAATTAGGAATTATTATAGAAGTCAGGCTGTTACATCCAAAAAAAGTGTAATCATCTATGGTAGTAACCGCATCTGAGATTTGCACTGATGACAAATTGCTACAATTGTAGAAAGCTGCATATCCTATTTGGGTGACAGAATTGGGAATCATTACAGATGTCAAATTACTGCAACCTGAGAAAGCATTTTTACCTATGTTGGTGACAGTATTAGGAATTGTAACAGAAGTCAAACTACTGCAATCCTTGAAAGCATACGGAGGTATGTTGGTAACCGAATTTGGAATTGTAATCGAGGTCAGGCTACTGCATCCAGCGAAAGCATAACTACCGATGCTGGTAACTGAATTAGGAATTGTAACAGAAGTTAAACTACTGCAATCCCTGAAAGCATAATCGGAGACGTTGATAACAGAAAATGTTCTTCCCTCCATTTCTATTGTAGCAGGTATCACAACATCTCCAGAATATTTACCGCTATGCAAGGCAACCACTTCAACTTCTTTTCCATTGAGAATATGGTATTTAATGCCATCTTTTATGAAAGAAATATTGGCACGTGAAACATCCAATGATTCAGGGAAAGATACAGAGGTCAAATTATTACAACCACAAAATGCGTTATCTCCAATACTTGTGACAGAATTAGGAATTGTAATCGAAGTTAGGCTACTGCAACCATTAAAGGCATCCTCGCCTATGCTGGTAACTGAATTAGGGATTGTTACCGATGTTAGGCTACTACATCCATAGAAAGTGCTATATTCTATTCTGGTAATCCCATTAGGAATTGTAATGGATTTCAGGCTACGACACCCATCAAAAGCATATTCGCCTATACTTGTAACAGAATTTGGAATTGTAATAGAAGTCAGGCTTCTGCACCCATCGAAAGATCCTTTCCCTATGCTTGTAACCGAATTAGGAATTGTCACTGAAGTCAGATTAATAAAATCACTTAAAGCCCATTTGGCTATACCAGTAACAAAGTATGTTTTGCCGTTGTACTTCACCGTTGACGGAATGGTTAACGAACCTTTATAGTTATAGTTTGGTTGGTATGTTGTAGTCGTTACGTTTATGGGACCATTACTGACCGTTTGACTGACAATTTTAGAGGGGTGGGCATAAGATACTATATTTTTTTTCTCATCAGTAATTGGATACCAAACATTATCTACCATAATACAAACTACTGATTCTCCTATTGCATGACTTGCAATAAACAAGGAAATAAAAATGATAAGGTATTTTTTCATAACTGTAAGTAATTCAAGTGTTTCTAACCGTTATTTATTTTGATTTATTCTCTTTTCTTTCAATACTACGCAATTTGCTTTTTACAAATCTGCTCCAATAAGAGGTAGATTGAATATATGAAGATATCATTACAAGCAACAGAATTAAAAAGTTTATAGAAAAACAGAAACCATTACAAATCCAAAACGTGACGATAGCTATGAGCGAACTTATAAACACAACCTCAATAAAACTTGCTCTAGCATAAAAATTAGAAAGACCTCCTGTTTGATTTTGGAAGAATCTTACTTTTGTTGTAAATGTTTCGAGGGTACATTCGTTTTCTTTCTTATTAGTGTCGTAAAGAAGCCTATAGCTTTGCCCAATTAAAAGATGAGTAGTGAATATACAAAAAACATATTTTCCAAATTTATTGTTGTAATACCATCTCAGAAATCTATCGTGATTAAAAATCCATGAAATAAAACTACTTATACTATGCAACAACATCCCGACTGCATAAACAACAGGAATGGCAATGAGTACAAATATTACTTCATTGATTTCTTCAGTTAGAAGAAAATGTATTTCTTCTCCTAATTTACCTTGTGCCAAAAGAAACAAAATAAAAAAAGCCACACCTCCAAATACATTTGATAGCAAGTCAAAGTATGTCAGTTCTATATCTAAAGGAAGAGAAGATTTTTTATCCATAGATTTCACATTTATGATTTTCCAAAAATAAAATAACCCCGATTTTTTTATGGATATTTCTGTCGCCAAACAGTTTGCATATAAACCATTTGGCGACAGGATTTTATCGAGTAATGTTTGGACTGAGCGAAAAAACAGTTCTCGAAACTGTTTTTATATCATTTTGTTAATTCCTCGGTATATAGTGCGAAAAAATCAAACTTAAGAATCCTTGAAATCTGAACGAGGGAATCTATCGCTTTCTTAGCAAAAATTTTATACACATTGGTACGGCTACACCCCAACTGACGAGCAAACCAAGCAACAGTCTTGTTTTGCTTATGGAGTTGTTCTTCTATGTGCTGTCCTATATAAATCATAAAAGCGTAAATCATTTCATCACTTAATGACCATACAGGCACCACCACAGCCCTGTCCCCAATAAGCACGAAATAATTCACGCTCAACACGTGAACTTTCACTGCTTATCCTCGGGACAAATTTGGTGGTTTTGTATGGTGAGAATAAAGCTTTAAAGTTCAATTATGTTTTTACTTTCTATACCTATTTTGTTTTTAAAAATTTTTGTGTTTGTAAAAATAGAAATAAATTATGATAACGGTGGGGTAAACGGGAAAAAATCTAATTCGTGGTTTTTGCAAAATTTGCAACAACCGCAAAATAAGAAATCACATTTTAGTACTCCAATTTCCCCTGATTCTGTTTTTCCAACTGCTTGAAATCAAAATTCGACTTAATCTGCGAAAGTATCGCATTCACAATCTTATGAATTTCGCCACCTTTTGAATAATCGGCGGCACAGGCAAAATTCACCCGATTTTCGTGAATGAGTTTTTTCGCCAATTCTTTCTTCCCCTCAACCTGAGGATTGTAAATTGCTATTGAATTTCCGCCGTATTGTTTCACCATCCGCATACACGGAATATCGGTTTCCCCGTCGCCAAAATAAATCATGTGCTTGAACGGAATTGGACGTTCGTCTTCGGGTTTGTATTCGTTTACCTTGCTGTTTTCGCTGATGTTCGCAATGCCTTTGTTTATCATAAACAGGAACTGCGTCTTTGTGGTAAAGTCAACCGCAACCGCCGGCCATTCGGCAATTTCGTCAACATTATACATAAACGAGCATGCATAAATATGCTTGAATTTCGAAGCAATTTTTGTTCCTTCTATCATTTCCTTCAGACCTGAAGAATTGATATAATGTTCAACCATAACATTATACTTTTGAGCAAGTTCTTCCACCACATCGAACCATTCCTCAACGCCTTTGTATAGTTCCACGCTTTTCCCATAATCAACAAATGCCTGACGGCGGATGCTCTTTCCCGCCATGCGCGACTTGTCAATCATCAGTTTCATATAACAAAGAATATTGCTCGCCTCGTGTTTTTTCACAAGCGAATCAACTTCCTGCCAAAACACATCCTTGTCCTCTATGCCTATATCTTTCAAGAAATCATATTCCTGCATATTCCGAGGCGACAAAGTTCCGTCGAAATCATATACAAGCGCTACAGTAGGTTTGTCCAACATAACAAATACTTTTATTCAAAAATAACGAAAGAATCAATATACAGCCTCAGTTTTAGTACAAAAAAATAGCGGAATGAGTTGTGGACTCGCCCCGCCATTCATTTAAATAATAATAAAGCGTAACAGTATTACAAAAGTACGCTTTTATTTAATTCACGCAAAAAAAAACGAAAAAATTTCACGCAAACTTGTTAACACCTGTTAACTATAGTGATTATTTCATCGCGATTGCGGAAATTTCAACCAACGCGCCTTTGGGCAAAGCGGCAACTTGCACACACTCGCGAGAAGGAGAAATTGCGCCGAAAAATGTACCATACATTTCATTCACTTCGCCAAAATGAGCCAAGTCTGCGACAAAAATCGTACACCGAACCACATTGTCAAACGACATGCTTGCCGCTTGCAAAATTGCCTGAATATTTTGCATAACCTGCTCTGTTGCTTTTACATACGAATCAGAAATCAATTCATTTGTTGCAGGATTTATTGGAATTTGCCCCGACACATACAATGTGTTTCCTGCTAAAATAGCTTGTTTGTATGGACCAATAGGTTCAGGAGCATTTTTCGTGTAAATAACCGTATTCATTTCATAACTTATTTTAATTTGCTATCACAAAAATATGAAAATTCGGTTGTCAAGGAGGAAAAGGAAAACTTTTTTAAAACGATATAGTAAAATTTGAGATTTTGGTTAAAATGAATACTTTTGAGTCAAAATACATTCATAATGAAAATACTTTTAACTGGCGGCACGGGATTTATTGGTTCGCACGTGCTAATGCGTTTACTACAGGACGGACACGAGGTTACGGTTCTTGCCCGTAATCCAGAAAAAATACCTGCATTGAAAAACGTAAAAAATGTACGGATTTTGAACTTAAGTCCCAACGACTTCAATGCGATTCCACAAACTCTCGAGGGGCAAGATGCCGTGATACACATAGCATTATGTATGACAGGCTCGTCGGCCTACGAAGTTTTGACGAGCGACACCGCCGCCACGGTATTTCTTGCCACAGAGGCCGCAAAAGCTGGCGTGAAACGATTCCTCTACACATCGTCAACCGCATCGGTCGATTCGGTTTATGCCTCTCCGAATCCCGTCTGCATAAAACCAGGCGACAAATTGGTGACAACCAACTGCCGCCACGACCCATGTACGTACTACGGAGCGACCAAAGCGGCGTCGGAAGATTTTCTGTTTGCCATAGAAGGTGAAACAAACATGAAAGTGAACATCATCCGTCCAGGTTACACATTCGGAAACCCCGCAATAGACGGCGCTCCTACCCAACCCGACACGCGATTCATGTCAATTGTTCAGGCGTCATTGGAAAACAAGGATATTCACGTTGTGAAAAACGACGGCACACAGTTCATCTGGGCCGACGACATTGCTGAAGTATATGCCGCACTTGTAAAAAAAGATGTAAGCAAAAAGACCTATTTCGCCCTGTCGAAGGATTTTATAACATGGGAACAAATTGCGCACGACGCGGTGAAACTTTTTGCCTCAAAATCAAACGTGATTGTGGAAGATTTAGGTTGGAGCAACGAACCTTTATTGTTCGACGTTTCCAACATAAAAAAGGATTTCAATCTTGAATTTTCCGCCTATCCTCACATACTTTCACACATGAAGTATTTTCAGAATTTGATTTCAAAAGAAAAATAATCGTTCCTTTGTTCCAGAAATAATAGTACATTTGGCTAATAATTAAAATTAGATTTACGATGATAGAAAGTCCTCTTATTGATGCAGTTATAGACATCGCGTTTAAGGAAGATATTGGCGATGGCGACCATACAACTCTTTCGTGCATTCCCCACGATTTGGAAGGTCGCGCACGTTTGCTTGTGAAACAAGACGGAATACTCTGTGGCGTTGAATTGGCAAAGAAAATTTTTGAAAAATTCGACCCTACGCTCAATATGAACCAAATCCTGCACGACGGCGATTCCATAAAAAAAGGCGACATTGCCTTTACTGTTGAAGGAAAAACTATCTCTATTCTCCAAACCGAACGGTTAGTGCTGAATTTCATGCAACGTTTGAGCGGCATTGCCACACAAACACACGAATACGTAAAATTGCTGGAAGGCACAAACACAAAAATTCTCGACACCCGAAAAACCACCCCGGGACTTCGTTTGTTGGAAAAATATGCTGTAAAAATCGGTGGTGGCGAAAATCACCGAATCGGTCTGTACGATATGATTCTGATAAAAGACAACCATATTGACTACGCTGGCGGCGTTACACAGGCTATCACCAAGACGAAAGAATATTTGAAAGCAAAAGGGAAAGATTTAAAAATTGAAGTTGAAGCCCGTACTCTCGCCGAAATTGAGGAAATCCTGAAATTTGATGTAGAGCGGATACTCATCGACAATTTCACCCCAGAGGAAACGAAAAAGGCGGTGGCGCTCATCAACGGAAAATGCAAAACAGAATCATCTGGCGGCATCACCAAGGAATCCATCCGTGCGTATGCCGAGGCTGGCGTTGACTACATTTCCGTGGGAGCTTTGACACATCATATCAGTAGTTTGGACTTAAGCCTCAAAGCATACTAATATATGTGTAATAAACTGACGTTCAGAATTTTCATAGTTTCGCTATTTCTTCTCTGCTCGATTGCGCGCAGTTTTGCACAAACCACACCCGACAAACCGAAACTCATTGTGTTGGTGATTGTTGAGCAAATGCGATATGAATATTTGGAACGATTCAGCACACATTTTTCAAGCGGCGGATTCAAAAAAATCATATCATCTGGAGTAAACTGCGTCGATGCGCACGTGAATTTCGCCTACGGTCAAAGCGCTTCAGGATTTGCATCAATTGCCACGGGAACAACACCCGCGAACCACGGCATTATTGGCAATTCGTGGTACAACCGTAAAAGCAAATCGCGTGTAAACTGCGTTTCCGACGACCACTATCTGAGCATTGGCGTTGATGCACACGATGAATACCAAGTTTCCGCAAAAAAATTGCTCGCCACCACCTATGGCGATGAATTACTGACGCAAAGTTTCGGACGTTACCGTTCCTACTCCATCAGCCTCGACCATCAAGCGGCGGTTCTCAACGCAGGACACTGGTCCGACGGCGTGTATTGGCTCGATGAATACAGCGGCGAATGGATGAGCGGCACATATTATAATAATGTTCTGCCAGCATGGCTTAATTCATTCAACAACAAAGGTTTGGGAAACGTGTACATGAACCGTACGTGGAACACATTCCTGCCTATGCACACCTACAAAGAATCAACCCGCGACGATGCGAAATACGAAATCGGCATACGAAACCAAAACACGTTTCCGTATTTTTTGCCCAAATTGAAAGACTCGTACAAACCATACAAACTTATAAGTTGTACGCCCTACGGTAATTCCTACACAAAAGATATGGCGATAGAACTTATTGAAAAAGAGCAACTTGGCAAACGGCAAAGTGTTGATTTCCTGACCATTGCCTACACCGCCACCGAAGAAATTGGGAACCGCTTCGGCTGCTTGTCGAAGGAAGTGGAAGATACCTACATCCGCTTTGACTTTGAATTGATGTTTTTCCTCAATTATCTGGAAACACACATCGGAAAAGAAAATTTCCTTTTGATTTTGACATCGAACCACGGAATGTCTATCTCTCCCAAATGCGAATCGCAAAAATCAATGAAATTAGGAACGTTCAAACCAGTGGAAACAATGTATCTTATTGACAAACACCTTGATGTGACCTTTGGCGAAGACAACTGGATTGAACATTACCAAGATTTGCAAATATACCTGAATACCAGTGTTATAAAAAAACACGATCTGACGATTGCCGAAGTTGAAGACGACTGCTGCGAATTTATATCAAAACTGGCGGGAATCCAATCAGCCATTGGCTCCGTGTGGCTCGCTGACCATAATTTCTGTTCGAACGCCACATTCAAATTAGTTGACCATTCCTACAACATCGAACGATCGGGAAACATTTTCATCACACTCAAACCTGGCTGGGGCGAACAAACTGTGGAATCTGTAGGGTCGCACATTTCGCCCTACAACTACGACACGCACGTGCCTTTATTATGGTACGGTTGGAAAATGGAACCAAAAATTATGAAACAACCAATAGAAATTACCGATATTATCGTAACTTTGTCGGAAATTACAAGAACTGCAAGGCCAAATATGGCAACAGGAAAAGTAATTGATGGATTATATAAATGAGAAAAACACTGATATTCATATCATTACTATTCACACTTTCCACTGTTTATGGACAGGAGAAACAGAAAAGGGTATATTTCACCGACCCGGGCGAACTAATTTTCCAATTTACCCAGACAAACATTGAGGACAACACGGCGCAAAATGGCGTACGCACATCGTATTTCACGAATGTTCCGTATTTTATGAACATCAACTACAACAATCATTTTGGGTTGATGCCGGGTATTTCAATAAAAAATATTGGTATCAAAACCAAAAACGAACAAATTTTGCGCAACAACAACACGATCACATACGACCATATAAAACGTCGTGTGTTCGCCGCTGGAATTTCGTTTGCGGCAAAATTCGGATGGTTCGACAAAGGAAGTTGGCTGTATGCAGGCGGCGGCGTTGACTGGGCATTCCACTACCGTCAGAAACTATATGAAACTTCAGGGAATAAAAAAGTAACAAAAGAAGGCGAATGGCTTAGCGATGCCACACCAAACCTGATTCCATCGGCATTTGTGGGCATACAGACACCTATTTCGCTCAACATAAAAGCGACCTATTATTTCAACGATTTTCTCAATAAGAATTACAATGGCACATTGGGGGATTTTAGTAAAATCACTCAATCACAACTACTTACAATATCACTTTCAATAATTCTGAAGGAACGTATTGAAGCATACAATTCCGCAAATTCACCAGATTTTCAGTTCGAACAACGTAAAAAAGGTAAAACAATAGAATTGTAATGTTCAAAAGCGAATATTTCCGTATTTGTTGAAACTTTTTTCAGTGAAAATGGGTCTTTTATCTATGAAAAAGATGATTTTTGTCGAAAAAAGACGATTTTTTGTAAAAAATTTGGATTTATTTAAAGGATTTGACAAAAATTATATTATTTTTATGCTGAAAAACTATTTATTACAAATATGGTAAGTAAGAAAAGTTCAAAGGACAGAAGCTACGAGCTGAAAAAGTTAAAGGCTGAGTGTGTTGCGGAGGAAAACAACCGTTATAATATTTCTCA
The DNA here is from genome assembly GCA_002371705.1 of Bacteroidales bacterium UBA3754. Lineage (GTDB taxonomy): Bacteria > Bacteroidota > Bacteroidia > Bacteroidales > UBA1715 > UBA1715. Next base: position 2,036 of record DFGI01000037.1, on the reverse strand, counting down.
GGCCAAACGTAAAAGTGGTAGTGGTGAAGTCCCAGCAGGCAACACTGGTTTGAAGGCTACAAAAAGTGAGGTTTTTATTCTTTTGGTTGGTCCTGAAGAAACAACGAAACCTATTCAGGAGCAATTCAAAAGCACAAGAAGCTACAAAAAGACAAAATCGTTTGTTGATGCAGCATCTGCGAAAAACTTCCTTGATGTTTCGAAGTTCCCAAACAATTCTATTATCATTCTCATTCTTGTAACACCCGATTTCACAAAAGAAGAGGATTTGCAAAAAGAATTGGACGTGATTGCTCAAATCAAAGCAGAAGACCCAAGTATGGATATTATGCTTCTCACTTCAGAGTCTGTTTCTTCGAGCACTGTTGATTTTGTGGTACAACGTTCGAGTGAAGCATTCGGAAAAATCATCACTAACATTACATGGGCTATCCGCGAGCAAGATCGTATCCGTCGCCAAGTTGAATCAAAACAATTCATCAAAATGGCTATCATCGTATTCTTCTCGTTCTTCGCTTTCATATTTGCATTAGACTTCATTACAGGTATGATGGACCCCAACCCGAACCCATCGGGCGTGCTTGGTATCATTCCAATTCCACACGAATAAGTAATTTTTCGTTTCATAGAATGGAAAGGCAGTTGAATTTTCGACTGCCTTTTTTGTTTTCCTATAAATAACAAAAAAGGATGGTCGCCCATCCTTTTCTGTTTTAACTATTTAAACGTTTCGTTTAAATTTGATATTCTTGCCAGCTCTTGATTGCTATGTCGCTCATTTCCTTCGAACAAGCTGCGTGTAAGAACGCACTTGCAAGACGGGCATTGGTCAACAACGGAATGTTGTGGTCGATTGCCGCACGACGGATTTTGTAACCGTTGGTCAGCTCGCGACGAGTTTGATTCTTTGGAATGTTGATTACCAAATCAATCTTGTGTTCTTGCATCAATTCGGTAATGTCTTCCTGTGCGTGAGTTTCGTCTGGCCAATTTACTGCCGTTGCCGTAACACCGTTTTCTGCCAAGAATTTCTGCGTACCTGCCGTTGCATAGATTTTCAAACCCTTTTCTTGCAACAACTTGCAAGAATCCAACAAGTCAACCTTGCCTTTCACATCGCCCGACGAAACCAACACGCCTTTCTCCGGCTTGTGGAATCCAACCGAATACAACGACGCCAATAACGCATCGTCGAACGTAGTACCCAAGCAACCAACTTCACCAGTCGATGACATATCAACGCCCAAAATCGGGTCGGCTCTGTGAAGACGAGCAAATGAGAATTGCGATGCCTTAACGCCCACGTGGTCAACGTCGAATACAGCCGAATCAGGTTTTTCAACCGTTTCGCCCAACATAATTTTTGTTGCTGTTTCAATGAAATTACGTTTCAAAACCTTGGAAACGAACGGGAACGAACGTGAAGCACGCAAGTTACATTCAATTACCTTCACATCGTTGTTCTTTGCCAGATATTGGATATTGAAAGGACCGCTGATATTCAATTCCTTAGCGATTTTGCGGCTAATTTGTTTGATACGGCGAGCCGTTGCAACATAGATATTTTGTGCAGGGAACACCAACGTAGCGTCACCCGAGTGTACGCCCGCAAATTCAATATGTTCGGAAATTCCGTATTCAATAATTTCACCATTCTTCGCAACAGCGTCGAATTCAATTTCCTTTGCATTTTGCAAGAATTTAGAAACAACAACAGGATATTCTTTCGAAACTTTTGCGGCGGCACCAAGGAATGTGTGCATTTGGTCTTTGTCGTAACAAACGTTCATTGCGGCACCCGAAAGCACATACGAAGGACGAATCAATACAGGGAAACCAACTTCGTCAATGAACTTGTCGATTTCATCGTAGCTTGTAAGCGCTTCCCAACGAGGTTGGTCAATGCCAAGTTGGTCGAGCATTGCGGAGAATTTGTTTCGGTTTTCCGCACGGTCGATTGAAACTGGCGACGTTCCCAAAATAGGCACATTCTGACGATACAACTTCATAGCCAGGTTGTTAGGAATCTGACCACC
>DFGI01000090.1 GCA_002371705.1 Bacteroidales bacterium UBA3754 | reverse complement strand
CGCATGATTCATAATCATGAGGTCGGCGGATCATGCCCGCCTCTCGCTACGAAAAAAGGACTTGCAAACGCAAGTCCTTTTTTTATTTCCATTTATACAACGTTATTATTGAACCACAACCATTTGCATTGCAGTTTTTCCATTCTTGTTGGTGATGGCAACAACGTACACTCCTGATTTCAGTTGTGAAACATCAATTGCACTTTCGTTGGATGAACGTACAAGTGTTCCTGTTTGGTTGTATAGTTTTACAACAGTCACATCGGGATTAGCAATGTACAATGTATTTGTACAAGGATTTGGATACACAACCACAGGATAGTCTGCTACTTCGTCGGTAGCCAGCATCATCCGTTCTTGAATCTTGATGTTGTCGATTGTCCAGCCCCACGCGTAGTTGGTCGCATCGGATTGTAGTCTGAAGCGGACAAAAATAGTGTCGCCAGTACGGAAATATTTGTTTTCCAATAAGTTAATAGTATGTTTCTTAAACAATGATTGGTCGCCTGTGGCAAGACTATTTTCATTGCTGCCGTCATTTTTCGTTGCTGAATAATAGCGGGTTTTCCAGTCTGCGGAAATTTGGCTGTCCCAACCTGTTTTACCAAGTACGTACCAATTTTCCCCATCTTTCGAACCTTCCACAATCACATAGTCCCAAAATCCAAACGAGCCAAATTCCACGCCTGCTTTTCCTGGTTCAACCAACACAACTTCATCAAATGAAAGTGTTGCTGGATTTGAAGCAAGAATAATTGGCTGCTTGATTGTTGCCGTATATTGATTGTATTTGCCGTCGATGCCGCTGTATGCGTATGGATGCACGGTGTGGAGCGCTTTGTTGTCGAAACCGCTTTCTTTTGAAATAGAGAATTTATCCAATGTGAAATACATGTCAGAATCATCGTCGTCGAAATTGGTCACAAAGAAACGTACTGCGTCGAGTGGTTCCTCGAATGTTACTTCGTAAAATTCACCATCGTTTGTCATATTTGTGTTTCCCGCCTTATCGACAGCCACAATTCGATAATAGAACACATCGCCTTTGGAATATGTTGAACCAGGCGCAAACGATAGGGTAGCGTTACAAATCGACGTGTTTGGGAAATTGAGTTTTTCCGTATTGTTTTCATCTGAAAAATAATATTCCACGTATGCCGACTCAATTTCAAAATTGTCATCGATTTCCGCAGTAAAAACAACATTTTCGGTAACATCATTCTTGGTCGCACGTGCCGATGTAATTGGTTTGTGGTCAATCACAGGAGCTTCGTTGTCATCGCCAATATACACTGAAAAATACGCATTGTCCTGTGCTGGCAAAAATAGATTTTTTCCTTCAGTTGTCACCGAACGGATTTTGTACATAATTGTATGGTCGAACTGTAAAGCAGGAACTTCAGCCTCGAACAATTTTGTTTCGTCGTTGTATGTCGGAACCAATTCTATCAAGTGTTTGCCATCATCGAAAGAATACAAAATTGCTTGATTGTCTTTTTGTAGGAAGGATTCGTTTATTGAATACGCAAGTTTTGTATTTGCCTCAAAATCAGAACTATTCCGAGGTTCGTTATGCGAAATGAAATAATCGTTCCAGCCAATGTCGGCAAGAATAGCGATTGTTGCCAAGTCGGGCTGTCTGAATATTTCGCTGTTATCCAACTGAGGCGTAAGCAGTTCGTATCCCGAACCGCTTGGATATTTTACCTCGTTTAGGTGATACACCGTGGAACCACTGTTGAATTTCTCCGGCGCGTATAATTCAATTGTTTCACCGCACAGTAGTTTTGCAAAGTTTCCATTCCAAAACAAACTATCGCTTGTGAGCTGTTTATTGTTTACTTCAAAACCAGCAGTTCCTTTGGTAACTATTTGTTTTCCAGTAGAATCGACCACAAACATATCGAAGATTGTTGGCGCAGCCAATGTTGTGGCATTTACGTTGTCGATGCTGCCGATGAAACCAAGTCCGTGAGCCAATTCGTGCAATAGAGTGGTGGTTAAATCGTACACACCTTTGGGCAACGACTCAGGTATTACGTCGGTTTTCAGATACCAATTCATTGTTTTGTTGATTACAACCTCAATGTCGGCATCGGTTCCGTTCAAATTTTTCCCTTTCTTTTTTTCCGCTAACGCTGCGGGATAATAGATTTCGTCGATTGCATAATAATTCGTCGGCTTGGCGTATGCGTTCACATTTCGTTTCAGTTCCTGCAACGAAACGCTCACGTTTATCGTAACATCCGAAGCAATGTATTGGCTCCAAACTTCGGTACAATATTCCATAACGTGCATTATGGAATCGGGAATGTCGGTTCCTGAAATTTTAAACGCATTGTTTGGTTTTACTTCGTCGTTGGTTTGGGCAAACGAAAATGAGCAGGCACACAGCAATAAAGCGATGCAAAGTTTATATGTACGAATCACCTTTCTTAAATTTAATATCGTTAACAAATTGACGTATTTTTTGTTCATCTTCGCGTTTGCAGATGAGCAGTCGGTCGGCGGAATCAACAACAATGAAATTGTCGAGGCCATCCAATACCGCAACTTTTTTGTTTGGTACAGAAATTACGCAATTCTTTGTGTCATAAACCATTACGTTTGTTCCAATTACTGCGTTTTCTTTTTCGTCTTTTTCAGCATTTTCGTATAACGCGCCCCATGTTCCAAGGTCGCTCCAGCCAAAACTTGATTGCAGCACAAACACATTTTCGGCTTTTTCCATAATTCCATAGTCAATGGAAATATTCGGACATTTTGAATAAATGTCATCCAAAATGAACAATTCCGACTGAGCCTCAAATAGTTCATAAACCTTTGGCAAATATGTTTTAAACGCATTGTCGATTGCCGACAGCGACCAAAGGAAAATACCAGAGTTCCAGAAGAAATCGCCGCTTTTCAGAAATACTTTCGCAATGTCGAGTTCTGGTTTTTCGGTGAACGTTTTCACTTTGTTGATTTTATGCGAGTTGATTTCCGTAACTTCCTCACGGAGTTGGATATAGCCATAACCTGTGTCGGGACGGGTTGGTTTTATGCCAAGCGTGAGAAGCGCGTCGTTGTTTTCGGTAAATTTCCATCCAGCGCGAACCGTGTTCAAAAACTCTTCCTCGTTGATAATCAAGTGGTCCGAAGGCGTTACAATAATGTTTGCGTTTTTCGAGCGTTTCCGAATTTCGTGGTTGCCGTATGCGATACACGGAGCGGTATTTTTTCGAAGAGGTTCTTTCAGAATTTGATACGGATACAATTCCGGAAGTTGTTGAAGCACAGTCTTTTCGTACTGCGCATTTGTTACCACGTAGAAATTTTCTGGCGGAACAAGTTTCACCATTCGCTCATATGTGAGTTGCAGCAGGGTTTTCCCAACGCCTAAAATATCAAGAAACTGTTTTGGCGTGGCAGACGTGCTGAGCGGCCAAAAGCGGCTCCCGATTCCTCCTGCCATTATTACACAATAATTATTGTTGCTCATATTGAAATGCTTTGTAATTGAAAAACAAATATACGGAACTTTTACGAATTATTTGGGATTGTACCGTGCTTTACTCATAATTTCTTTCGACGAACGAATGGAAAACAATTCTTCCAATGTCGTTTGGGGATTATTTTGCATATACGATTCCACAATTTTGAACCCTATCCATTGTCCCACACGGGCAGGGGAATCTTTTGTGAACACAATAGTGAATGGTCCGTCTTCCACAAATCGTTTTTGTGTCATATAGTCCGATGAAAACAATAGATTTTCAGTGCTGATAAGATATTTCCAAAATTCACCTTCCGATTTTTCACAGAAATCCAATTGTTTGGCGGTGAACCCCCACAACAACGTGTCGGGTTCGTCGGGCAGCATACATTTCATAAAATACTGATAACGACCGTGTTGAATCATTGTCGCTAACAAATAATCTTCGTCGAACGCATTCGGAAATTCACTTTCAGCCAGCGCGCGCATTAGATCGGCTGGAATTTTTTCGGGAACCATATTCCGTCGAATGTACGACTCAATTGACATTGAATTGTAAAAATCGCATTTCGCTCCCAAATATTTGTCGATTCCGATTGCAATCACGTTGGAATCTATTGCCATAGAGTAATTTACACCTGTAATAAATGTGTAGAATTGGGGAATATTTCGTTCTGGAAAATAATATTTGAAATATTTCAGCGCATTGGTGATTTTTTTGTCAAGCATTGGTTGATTTTTCTGTAATGCGCTGTCGCTCAAGTGATACAATTCTTGAATCCATTTGTTAATAATAAATGTATGAAGAATATTCAGCTTGGTGCGATTTTCGGGAATCTCTGTCAAACGACCAACATCGGTGATGTATGTATCGAGAAACGCGCCGTATTTTTCCTGCAATTCACGAAATCCATTTTCGTCATTTTGCATACCAACGTTCTCCACATCGGAATGGAATGGAATGGTTTGAAATTCCACTTGAATATTCGATACATTTTTGTGATACGGATTTTTGTCGCACGAGGTGCAACCGAGCGCAAGGGCTACCAATATATATAGGAAATGCTTTTTCATTTGCGATGGAAAAAATTACGGATTTTCTGTTTTTGTTCTTCGCGATGCTGGCGTTGTTCTTCTTTTTTCCGTTCTTCCTCTTGTTTTCTGAGGTCGGCGCGACGGGCAAGTTCCCATTCGTCGGCACGCACTTTGAGGTGGAACGCCAAACTTTCGGGTGTGGTTTTCCAACGTTTGTGGAACCACAGCCATTGTTCAGGATATTCACGAACGATTGACTCCATTACATCGTTGTGAATTTGCGAGTTATGGATAATGTCGTGATTGCGGTCGCCAGTGATTTCCATTTTCACTTCGGGACGGATTTTGAACACATACGAGCCATCATTGTTCCGAATGGTGAACATCGGCACAATTGCCGCTTCGGTGTCGAGCGCCAAACGGGCAACGCCAAGCGGAGAATACGCCCGATGCCCAAAGAATTGCAAAAATTCGCCTTTAATGTTCACGCTGTCTTGGTCAATCATAATGATAAGGCATTCACCTTTGTTCAATGCTGCCACGAGCTTGTCGTAGCACCGTTCTTTCACCGAAATATTTTTCAGTCCACGGGAATTTTCGCGCGAAATATTTTTCATACCCCGTGATTCCCGAAGGTTGATAATGAATTGGTTAAGTCCCGGATTACGCAATTTGCTGCTCACCGCCGAGGTCTCATATCCGAGAACTGGCGGCAAAATTGCCGAAAATTCCCATGCACAGGTGTGCGGAACCATACACAACACGCCTTTGCCACGATTGTATGCTTCCTGCAAATATTCCTCGCCTTCAACAGTGAAAAATTTTGAGAATTCTTTTCTCGTCTTTTTGCCCGAAAGCCAAATATAGTCTGTAAGACAGTGAATTAACAACACGAGCAGTTTTTTACCGAATTTGTACGCTTCGTGTTTGGAGTACGCATCGCCGTATGCGATTTTTAGGTTGTTTTCCACCGTTTTTTGGAGCGGTTTTATAAACGGATAGGCGATTCGTGCCAACAAACCGTGCCACGCATCGGCAACTTTGCGCGGAATTATAAAGCGAAAACCTGCGATGAACCGTGCCAGATGATACAGGCAGAAGTTCCGCACTGGTCTGATAACATATACTTTTAAAAGTTTGCGTCCCATACAGAATATTTTATGCAAAGAAAACTAAAATCTTCGGAATCGGAAAATAATTGTTAGAAAAGCGATAACTGCTGATTTCCCGAAGGTGGATTTTCTTTCTCTGACGGCTTATTTTCATCGTCGGTGGATGGTTGTTGGTTTATCATTGCGTAAAACTCGTCCTCGCTAATGATTTGAACGCCAAATGTTTGTGCTTTTTCCAATTTGCTCGGTCCAATTCCTTCGCCTGCAAGCAAATACGTTGTACTTTTCGACACGCCCGAAACATTTTTTCCACCGTTCGCCTCAATCAAATCTTTCATTTCGTCGCGGCTGTGGTAGCGGAACGTACCCGAAATCACTATTGTTTTGCCTTCCAATAGGTTGCTACTTGCGGCTGCTTTTTCCTGTAACTCGAATTGCACTCCGTTGTCTTTCAATTTTTGGATAAACGCACGATTGTCTTCGTCATCGAAAAATTGTTTGATACTTTTTGCTATGATTTCTCCAACGTCCTCTGTTTCTTGCAGTTCCTCAATACTTGCATTTTGAATTGCATCAATCGACTTGAATTTGTTGGCAAGAACTTTTGCACTTGCTTTGCCAATATGACGGATTCCGATTGCGTACAAAACACGGTTGAACGGCACCTTTTTCGATTCTTGTATGCTGTCAATCAAGTTTTTAGCTGATTTTTCGGCAAAGCGGTCAAGTTGAATCACATCAGTGTATGTCAACGTATAAAAATCAGCCGCATTTTTAAGTAAACCAGCATTATACAGCTGTTCGATAGTCGCCCCGGCAAGCGCGATGTTCATTGCTTCGCGTCCCACAAAATGCTCAATTTTTCCTTTGATTTGTGGTGGACAATTTTTTGAGTTCGGACAATAAAAATTCGCCTCATCTTCCATCCGCACCAATTCCGCGCCACATTCTGGACAGTGCGTTATAAAATGGAGTGGTTGCGAATCTTCGCCACGGGCTTCCGTATCAACGCTTACAACTTTCGGAATAATTTCGCCGCCTTTTTCTATAAACACGTAATCGTTGATGCGGATGCCGAGTTCTTGCATTTGGTCGGCATTGTAGAGGCTGGCCCGTTTTATGACGGTTCCAGCCAGCAAAACAGGTTCAAGATTCGCCACAGGCGTGATTGTCCCTTGTCGTCCCACCTGAAAATCCACAGAAAGCAGTTTCGTGCGGGCTTGTTCCGCCTTGAATTTGAACGCGATAGCCCAACGGGGAGTTTTTGCTGTCATGCCAAGTTCTTCCTGCAAGGAAATGGAATCTACTTTGATAACAATGCCGTCGGTGTCGAAGGGCAAATCCTTTCGTTTGGTGTCCCACTTGTTGATGAACGCATACACTTCGTCAATATTTTTACACCGTTCCGAAAGTTCAGGCACGTTGAATCCCCACGAACGGGCGAGTTCAAGATTTTCGAAATGCGAATCAGTTGGTGTTTCCGAGGGAATATAGTACATATTCGCCTGCAACGGACGCCGTGCCACTTCACGTGAATTGAGCAGTTTTAGCGAACCAGATGCAGCGTTTCGAGGATTTGCAAAAGGTTGTTCGCCTAATTCAATCCGTTCCTCGTTGAGCGCATTGAAGCCAGCCCGTGGCATAACTATTTCGCCCCTGATTTCCAATTCGTTAGGGAAATTTCCGTGTAATTGGAGTGGTATTGTTTTTATAGTTTTTGCATTGTTTGTGATGTTGTCGCCTTGGATTCCGTTGCCACGGGTAAGCGCACGGGTGAGCTTGCCATTTTTGTATTGCAACGAAATCGAAACTCCGTCGTATTTTAATTCACACGTGTAGGTAAATGGTCTGTCTCCCAGTGCTTTACGTATTCTTGCGTCAAATTCCTGTAAATCTTCTTTCGAGTAACTATTAGCCAACGAAAGCATAGGATATTCGTGGACTTCCTGTGTGAAATCCGAACTCAAATCGCTTCCAACACGTAGTGTGGGCGAAGTTGGATCGTAGAATTCAGGATATTTTTGCTCCAAATCCTGCAATTGTTTGAGCAATTTGTCAAACTCAAAATCAGAAATCTCAGGATTATGCTTCACATAATAATTGTAATTATGTCGATGAAGCGTTGCACGCAAAGATGAAATTTGTTCTTCTGGAGTCATATAATTACTTATGTATCAATATTCTACAATGTTAATTAATGGCAAAATACCATTATACAAAGATAACTTGATTCAAGAAATTCCGCTAAAAAAAATCCGTAAAAGATGAGAATTAGTTTTTAATCCCCAATTTACAATGTATAACACATAACGAATTTGAAAGTCTGTCGCTGTTTTGTTGTAAATCATTTTGCGAGATTGCGAATATTTTTGAATAAATTCATACTTTTGGAAAAATTTTAAAACAAGATACAATGTTACCAACAGTTAATCCTACTCAGACGAATGCGTGGAAAGAATTGGAAAACTATTTCGCCACGTTCAAGGGTACTCAAATGAAGGATATGTTTGCCAAAGATTCTCAACGTGCGGCAAAATATTCTTTACAGTTCGAAGATATTTTCGTTGATTTTTCAAAAAACCTTATCGACGAAAAAATTATGTCGCTTCTGCTTAAATTGGCAGAGGAGTGTGGTTTGAAGGACGCCATCGAGGCAGAATTCACAGGCGAAAAAATCAACAAGACGGAAAAACGTTCCGTGCTTCACATTGCGTTGCGTAACCGCAGCAATACGCCAATTTTCTCTGACGGCAAAGACGTTATGCCTGACGTGAACCGTGTGCTTGCACAAATGAAGGATTTCTCAGAAAAAATCATTTCTGGCGAATGGAAAGGTTACACTGGCAAGGCAATCAAATCTATCGTAAATATTGGTATCGGTGGTTCCGACCTTGGTCCGCTTATGGTTACCGAAGCGTTGAAACCATACAAGAAACCGAACATCACCAGCTATTTTGTTTCCAACATCGACGGAACTCACATGGCTGAGACGTTGAAGAAAGTTGACCCAGAAACGACATTGTTCATCGTTGCTTCCAAAACGTTCACCACGCTTGAAACAATGACAAACGCGCAAACAGCAAAGGATTGGTTCTTGAAAGCTGCAAAAGACGAGAAAGCCGTTGCAAAACATTTCGTTGCCCTCAGCACGAACGCAAAAGCTGTTTCGGAATTTGGCATCGACACCAATAATATGTTTGAATTCTGGGATTGGGTTGGCGGCCGTTACTCGTTGTGGAGTGCTATCGGATTGTCAATCGCTTGCAACATCGGTTTCGAAAATTTCCAAGAATTGTTGGAAGGTGCACACGCAATGGACAAACACTTCCGCAACACAGATTTCAGCAAGAACCTTCCTGTAATCTTAGCATTGATTGGCATCTGGTATAACAACTTCTATGGCGCCGAAACTGAGGCAATTTTGCCATACGACCAATATATGCACCGTTTCTCGGCTTATTTCCAACAAGGAAATATGGAAAGTAACGGTAAATACGTTGACCGCAACGGAAAAGAAGTTTCGTACCAGACAGGCCCAATTCTTTGGGGCGAACCGGGAACAAACGGTCAGCATGCTTTCTATCAGTTGATTCACCAAGGAACGAAAATGATTCCGTGCGATTTCATGGCTCCTGCCATTTCGCAGAATCCTATCGGCGACCACCATCCAAAATTGTTGGCTAACTTCTTCGCTCAGCCAGAGGCACTTATGATGGGTAAAACAGCTGAACAAGTTACTGCCGAATTGAAAAAACAAGGAAAATCAGATGAAGACATCGCAATGTTGCTTCCATTTATGGTGTTCAAAGGCAACATCCCAACAAACTCAATCTTATTCAAGAAACTGACTCCGAGAACGTTGGGTTCGTTAATCGCAATGTACGAACACAAGATTTTCACCCAAGGAATCATCTGGAACATTTTCAGTTTCGACCAATGGGGCGTACAACTCGGAAAACAGTTGGCTAACGTGATTCTTCCTGAATTGAAGAACAACGATGCGGTTTCGAGCCACGATTCTTCAACTAACGGATTGATTAACAAATACAAAGAAATGAGATAATATCCATTTCGACAATATCTTGTAGAGACGCGCCACGGCACGTCTCTACTTTTTTACTGTATGAAGTTCATTTTTGTCATCATATTTTTTCTGATTCTGCTATTTTCACCCGATTTCTACATTTACGAAACGGTGGTGAAACCAATGTTTTTGGGAGGATTTCAGTGGTTGTACTGGGTTCCGCAGATTGCGGTTTTGCTGTTGATGGTGGCGTTTGCGTTTGAGGCAGACCAAACTGCAAAATTCCGTCATATTGGTTTTGCAGGATTTGCGTTGCTGTGTCTGCAATTGCCGAAAATTGCCTACACACTGGTTGCGCTAATTGGCCGACTTGCAGCCTTGATACATATTCCAACAGCACCGTTTACCGTTATTGGTGCTGGTTTGGCGGGAATCATTCTTGTGACGTTGTTGTATGGTTGTTTTGTGGAATTGTACCAGTACGACGTGCGAAAGGTTGAATTCGCATCACCGAATTTGCCACAAACGTTTGATGGCTACAAAATCGTGCATATATCCGACATTCATAGTGGTTCGTGGAATCCGAACGGCAAGCAAATGAAACGAATGGTTGAACTTGTTAATTCACAAAATGCCGATGTGGTTTGTTTCACAGGCGATTTGGTGACGAACAACCATAGCGAAATCGATCCATTTTTTGATTTGTTGCGGCAAATTCGTGCAACCGACGGCGTGTTTTCAGTGCTTGGGAACCACGATTATTCTTTTCTGATGAGTTCTCGCGACACGTTGCAACGACTGATTGAGAAAGAACAAAATCTTGGCTGGCGGTTGTTGTTAAACGAAAACGAGAAAATCACTCGTGGCAACGACAGCATTGCCATCATCGGCGTTGAAAATGTTGGTCGTCCGCCATTTCCCCACGTGGGAGATTTACCAAAGGCAAGTCAGGGTACCGAAGGAATGTTCCGCATCCTACTTTCACACGACCCGACACATTGGCGTGAAGAAGTGCTTCCTAACACCGATATTCCATTGACACTTTCGGGACATACGCACGCAGGTCAGTTGGATTTGCCATTCTTGTCGCTTTCCCGTTCAATGTATCCCGAATATCGGGGTTTATATACCGAGGGCAAACAATCGCTCTATGTGAATGCAGGTCTGGGCTTCACGTTTTTCCCGATTCGCATTGCGGCACGACCAGAAATAACAGTCATTCAGCTTGTTGCGAAATAGATTATGTGGGTTTTGTTAGTTATATTTTCGGCGTTGTTTCTTGGCGTGTATGACGTGTTCAAGAAAATTTCGGTGAAAGACAATGTGGTCGTTCTTGTGCTGTTGTTCTCGTCTGCTACATCGTTGCTAATCTTTCTGCCGCTTATTTTCATTTCTTTATTTGCACCCGAATTGCTTGAACATTCGTTGTTTTTCATTCCATTTACGAATTGGCACGACCAGTTTTTGATTTTTATCAAAAGTATAATTGTGCTGTCGTCATGGATATGTTCGTTTTACGCGATGAAATATCTGCCTATATCCATTGTTGGACCAATTCGTTCCTCATCCCCGATGTGGACGTTGTTTGGGGCGGTGTTGCTGCTTCACGAATCGTTAAGCGCAACGCAATGGTGCGGAATCACAATCATTATTGTGAGTTTGTTGCTGTATTCAATGCTTGGACGGAAGGAAGGCATTCGCTTTTCGCACAACATTTGGATTTATTTGATTTTTTTAGGAACAATTCTCGGCTCAATCAGCGCCTTGTTCGATAAATATTTGATTGCACAATGCGGAATACCTAAAATGGAAGTTCAAGCGTATTTTTCTGTGTATCAGTTTCTTTTGATGATTCCAATCACGTTGTTGGTGTGGTATCCCAAACGAACCGAAAAAATATTTGAATGGCGGTGGACAATTCCGTTTATCGGCATATTCCTCGTTTGCGCCGATTTCTTCTATTTTTATGCTATAAGCATTCCTGGTGCGTTGATAGCTGTGATTTCCGCAATCCGTCGCAGCAATGTGCTGATTTCATTCCTTGCAGGTGCATTGATTTTCAAAGAAAAGAACATTCTGAAAAAAGGAATTGTGCTGATTGGCGTGCTGGTGGGAATTGCGATTTTGTACTTGAATTAATGCACAACATATTCTTATACAAAATCACAATTTTTTCAAATTGATATAGTAATTTCATTCCAATCAAAAAATTTTCCTATTTTTACCCAAAGTTCAAGTCGAAGCATTTCCTAAAATGCGATGGTGAACTAAGGCCGTTAATTAAAAATATGGAAAAATGAAGAAAGACATTGCAACACAGCAGCTTGCACCACAGATTGGTGAAGTTGTCCTCTACAATCCCGATGACACAATCCGTTTGGAAGTTCGTATGAACGACGAAACCGTGTGGCTGAATAGGAACCAGATAGCACAATTATTTGGTCGTGATGTGAAAACTATTGGTAAACATATAAACAATGCCTTGCGTGAAGAATTAAATGGCTTGTCAGTTGTCGCAAATTTTGCGACAACTGCATCTGATGGGTAAACATATCAAGTAGATTATTATAATCTTGATGTGATTTTATCCATAGGATATCGTGTTAAATCGCGACAAGGTGTGCAATTTCGTCAATGGGCAAACCGCATCTTAAAAGAGTATCTTCTAAAAGGATACAATTTCAATCAATATATTGCTGTTTTTGAACATCGTATAGAATATACTTTACAAGAACACACAAAACAAATATATGAATTACAAAAACAGGTTGACTTTTTTGTCCGTACTGCCTTGCCACCAGTGGAAGGAATCTTTTTCGACGGACAAATCTTCGATGCCTACGAACTCGCCTGCCGGCTGATAAAATCTGCAAAACGCCGCATTGTGCTGATTGATAACTACATTAATGAAAGTACACTGCTTATGCTTGAGAAAAGAAACAACAACGTGACGGCAACCATTTACACTCACAACATTGGCGAACAACTGCAACTCGACATTGCTCGCCACAATGCACAATACCGACCAATTACTGTCTTGCGGTACAAAAAATCTCACGACCGATTTCTGATTTTGGACGACGACGTGTACCACGTTGGTGCCTCGCTCAAAGATTTGGGCAAACAATGGTTCGCGATTATGAAAATGAATGAAATTCGGGCAGAGGATATTTTGGCGAAGATTTAAGTATATTAATTCTTGATTTCTAATTTCAAATATTCAATATTTTGTATATTGCAAAAAAATTAAAAAAAATGAAAACCATACGTACTTTTATTAAAATCGCTATTGCCTCGTTGTTTTGCATTTTAACGATGGCATCGTGTTCGGAATTGAGTTTGTCTGAAACAGAATTGAAATTTCCTGCGGGATTTTTCGAAACGAAATCTTTTGTTGTAAAAACTGATTTGAACTGGGATATAGTTGAGCAGCCCGACTGGGTGAAAACAGGTAAAATAGAAGAAAATGGTAGGACGATAGTTGAGGTAATGCCTGATGTAAATCATAGTTTTGATTCCCGTAAAGGGAAAATAAAAATCCAAACTGCCGAAAAGTATTATATAGTAGATATATTCCAAGAAGGCGTACATTTGAAGAACGAATCTGGTGATCTTGGATTGAGTGTGGAATGGAATACGTGCAACTTGGGTGCTACGAAATCTACCGACTTTGGAAATTACTATAAATGGGATGAA
The DNA here is from genome assembly GCA_002371705.1 of Bacteroidales bacterium UBA3754. Lineage (GTDB taxonomy): Bacteria > Bacteroidota > Bacteroidia > Bacteroidales > UBA1715 > UBA1715. Next base: position 577 of record DFGI01000090.1, on the reverse strand, counting down.
ATACACAGTTACCAAAGCAATGGATATAGATTGCCGACACATGATGAACAAGTGGAATTGTGTGATAACAGTGTTTGGGTTTGGGGTGAAAATAATGGAGTAAGGGGAACCTATTTTGTTGCAAAGAACGGAAACTACGTGTTTCTCCCTGCTGCTGGCAACCGTGACGGGGCGGATGTGGACGACGTTGGTTCCTACGGCAGCTATTGGTCGAGTTCGGCTTACGACAACAGCGGCGCCTACTCTCTGGCCTTCTACAGCTACTACGTGGGCACGGACTACAGCTACCGCCGCAACCTCGGGCACTCAGTCCGCCTTGTGCGTGGTTTGTAGAATTTTCCATCGAACCAACCCCTTCCGCACCGCGAGGGAAAGCGGCAACGGAGTGCCAGCGTGACCGAGAGGAAGGAAGGGCGGCGGTATAATTATCAATGCTTAATGTGGAATGCTCAATGCGTAATGGAGATGCCTCACTTCGTTCGGCATGACGGGGATATAGTCTCTTTTAGTGAAAAACTATTGACAACCGCCGTAGAATGTTGTATATTTGCATCGTCCTAGGTGAAAAATGAAGACG